>NZ_JBXUGP010000005.1:0-182580 GCF_057180605.1 Serratia sp. HNCC26DJ206 | reverse complement strand
AAAGCCAACAGTCAAATCAATCCCCATTAAGTATTTGAGCCACCATTGCTTACCCACCGACCACGGAATTTGCATGCGTAAGCAAACCCCGTAGCCAGTTGTTCACTCCCGCTTAAACAAACACCTCAACCCGGTGGTCCATGCCGTCATCCCCGATCGGGATCCGGTCATCCGCCAGCACATTGCCATCCAGCACCACCCGGTATTGCTCCTCGCTGCGCCGTACGGTGATGTGATAGCGGCTGCTGCCTTGCTGATAGCTCAGCAAGACTTCAGGCCAACTGGCCGGGAGCCGGGTGTGGAGGGTGATAAATTCGCCGTGGCGCTCCAACCCCAGCAGGGATTCGGTAATCAAGCGGTAGGTCCAGCCCGCAGAACCGGTATACCAGCTCCAACCGCCGCGCCCGGCGTGCGGGTCTACCGCGTAAATATCCGCACACATCACATAAGGCTCGACTTTGTAACGCGCCGCCGCCTCACTGTTCAACGCATGATTGATCGGGTTAATCATTGCCATCAGTTGCCATGCGCGTTCCACTTCGCCCATCTCGGCAAATGCCATCACTGCCCAAATGGCTCCGTGGGTATATTGGCCGCCGTTTTCCCGCACGCCGGGCAGGTAGCCGCGAATATAGCCGGGGTTCGGGCCGTTGCCGTCGAACGGTGGCATCAGCAGCTTGATGATCCCTGCATCGGTATCAACCAACTGCCGGTCCAACTGCTGCATGGCCTGTTGGCTGCGCTCGGTATCGCCAGCGTCGGAAAGTATCGACCAGCTTTGGGCGATCGCATCAATCTGGCACTCATTGGCGGTGTGGGAACCCAAGGGTTCACCATTGTCGAAATAACCCCGGCGATACCATTCGCCATCCCAACCATGGTCGTGCAGATTCTGCTTGAGCGTGGCGGCTTGTTCCCGACACAACGCCTCGGTCTCGGCATCATCACGCTGCTGTGCCAACGTGGCATAGCTTTGTAACACGCTGTAGAAGAAGAAGCCGAGCCAGACGCTCTCACCACGCCCCTCCAGCCCCACCAGGTTCATGCCATCATTCCAGTCGCCGCAGCCGATTAACGGTAAACCATGTTCGCCAAACGCCAGGCCGTTTTTGATCGCCCGAACGCCGTGCTGCCACAGGGTTTCTTCAACGGAACTGAGCGAAGGATGCTCATAGCTGGACTCCTCGCCTGGGTTGAGCCTGCGCGCCTCAAGGTAGCCGACCTTCTGTTCGAGGATAGAGGCATCGCCGGTCACCTTAACGTAGTGGCAGATCGCCAATGGCAACCACAGATAATCATCCGAGCAGCGGGTGCGCACGCCGTTGCCCTGCGGCGGATGCCACCAGTGCTGCACGTCGCCCTCGACGAACTGGCGTGAAGCGCACAGCAGGATCTGCTCGCGCATTCTTTCCGGCGCGGAATGCGTCAGGGCCAGGCTGTCCTGCAACTGATCGCGGAAGCCATAGGCACCGCCAGACTGATAATACCCGCTGCGTGCCAGCATTCGGCAGGCCAACGTCTGATACATCAGCCAGCCGTTGGTCAGCAGATTCAGCGCCGGATCCGGCGTGGTGATCTGGATTTTATCCAGCATCTGGTGCCAATGATGGTGAATGCGGCTCAGCTCAGCGTTAGCTGCGTCTTCATTGAGGAACTGGCGTATCAGGGCTTCCGCTTCTTGCGCGTTCTGGCCGATGCCTAAGGCGAACACAAAGGTACGCTGATCGCCGTCAATCAGGGTAGTGGCAGACTGCACCGCGCCGCATGGATCGAATCCGGCACCGGTTTTGTTGGATAATCGCAGGAGTTCCAGCGCCGCCGGAGCGGCCGGTGAACCGTTGCGCCCGAGGAATTCACCCCGGTCGCCACTGATGGCGCAGTGAGCACCGCTCACGGCAAAGAACGCAGTGCGCTCGGATCCGTTGCTGCCATAATAATTGTTGGCCAGCACGCCGCAGCCGTTAGCCACTCTGGCGGCAGAGGTGACCACATGGCGGGAAGAGGTTGAGCGCAGGTTGCCGAGCACCCATTCCACATAGCCGGTCACCAACAGTTTGCGGGTGCGGCCAGAGTTATTGCTCAGCGTGAGGGTAAACAGCTTCACCGCTGCATGTTCCGCCACCGTTACCGTCAGCTCGCTGTCAATGCCGGTTTCCTGATGCTCAAAAACGCTATAGCCAAAGCCGTGGCGCGTGAGGTAGCTACCTTGCCCGCGCACCGGCAGGGCCATTGGCGACCACAGGTAGCCGCTCTCTTCATCGCGCAAATAGAACGCCTCGCCAGAGCTGTCGCACACTGGATCGTTTTCCCACAGCGTCAGGCGATACTCATGGGCGTTTTCATACCAGGTATAGGCTTGGCCGCTTTCAGAAAGCACCGTGCCAAAGCTGGCATTGGCTATCACGTTAGACCAAGGGGCAGGGGTGTTTTTACCTTCTTCCAGCAGGATCTGGTATTCACGGCCATCGGTTGAGAAGCCGCCCAAGCCGTTAAAGAATGCCAGATGCTCGGTAGCAAAGTGCCGCAGCGGTTGCAGATTGCGCGGTAAGTTAACCTTCGGGATCAGCGGCTGTTGAATCGACAGGGTGGCTTGCATCCGCAGCGTAATCTGTTCCAGTAACCCACCGCTCTGATCGTCGAGCACAATGTGCGCCACGCTCAGCAGCAGGGTGCGATCTTCCGGCGAGACCTGCTCGCCGTTGCGGATAAAGATCCCGCCGGATTTATCGCGCTGGCTGTTTTGCGCATCTTCAGCGATCAGATCGACGATCTGATTGTGCAGGTCTTGGCGGTAACCGCCCATGCTGTCGTTAAGGATCACCAGATCGGCGCGTAGCCCTTTTAAACGCCAGTAATTATGGGCGCGGATCAGCGTGGTCACAATGCCGATGTTCTGCTCGTCGGTGACGGTGAGCAGCACAATCGGCAGGTCGCCAGAAATGGAGTGCCCCCACAGGCCAGCTTGCCCGCGCCGGTTCTGCATAATCACCCGCGATTCAGCACGCAGCTCATGGGAAGGGAACAGCACGGCACCGGCCAGGCGGTTAAACAGGCTGGCATCATCTTCGTTGGCATTGAGTTGGCGTAAAACCACTTGGCTGTGAGATCTCACCATTTCAAACACCCGGTCAGCCAGATGGCTGTCGCGGTATTTTTCCATCAACGCCAGGGTGGTCGGGCGATCTTGGCTGACGCCATAAATAGCATCAATAATCACCGGCACCCCCGGTTCCAGCCGGATACGCTGGCGGATGGCGATCGCTGGATCCAGCACCGGGCCACAGGTGTTGCTCAGCGCGCCACCCTTTTTCAGCGCCTGCGGGTCGGCTGGCGTGTGGCCACGGCCAATAAATTTCGAACGATCGGTTTCAAACGAGGTTTCCCGCTGGATGTCGCCGTGGATCACCATCATATGCAGCAGCCACGGGCAGGATTCATTGGCTTCTCGCGGGCGGCGATGGCACAAAATCGCTTCATGTTGCGGCAACAGTTCGGTCTGTATAAACAGATTATTGAACGCCGGATGGGCCAACTCGTTAGCGGCAGGCGCCAACACCACTTCGGCATAGGTGGTGATTTCAATCGTTCGGGCATGGCGTCCGCGATGGGTGAGCGTCATGCGGCGCAGCTCAACGTTGTCCTCTGGCGAGACCACGATTTTAGTCTGCACGCTGAGGGTGCCTTCCGTGCGGGTGAATTCGGCACCCGCATCGGTAAACAGCGCATGGTAATGTTCGGGGACCGTGCCCACCGGCTGCCAGGTGGTGCTCCACATCTCGCCGGTTTTCGGGTCGCTCAGGTAGCAGAAGGTACCGCGGTTATCGCGGGTGGTATCTTCACGCCAACGGGTCAGCGCGATATCTTTCCAGCGGCTGTAACCGCCACCGGCCTGCGTCACCATCAGGTGATAATGCGTATTGGAAAGCAGCTGAACTTCAGGGATCGGGCTGCCTACGTCGTTGAATTCACGGGTTTGGTAGTCGACGGATTTCAGGCGGCCTTCATAAGATTCGAACTGGCGGCGCGGGCTGTAAAGCTCAACGGCATCCGGCACCCGTTCCTGTAGCAGTAAGCGGGCGGATTGGAATGAAGGGTTAGCGGCAAAGCGATCGACCATTGGCGCATCGAGCAACAGGTGAGACAGCGCGAGAAAGCCCATTCCCTGGTGGTGTGCCATATAGGATTGCACGATGGCATAAACCTGGCCGCGCGCCAGCCTGGAGGCGGTGTAATCCAGCGCCTCATAAAACCCGAACTGGCCTTTAGCGCCGTTTTTCTCCAGCACCCGCAGGTTAGTGTAAGCCTGTTGAGGCGCGACGATCAGCGCCATCAGCGCGGCATAAGGGGCAATGACGATATCGTCACCCAGCCCACGGCGCAGCCCCAATCCCGGTACGCCAAACGCGTGATATTGGTAGTTTTGCTGCGGATCAAACGAGAAATAGCCGGATTCTGAAATGCCCCACGGCACGCCACATTGTTTACCCCAGTCAATCTGACGATCGACCGCCGACTGGCACATGCGTGTCAACAGCGTGTCCGGGTAGGCGGGCATCACCAACTGCGGCATCAGATATTCAAACATCGAACCGCTCCACGACATCAGCGCGGGCTGTTTGTCGATCACGGTGAACAGCCGGCCCAGAGCAAACCAGCTTTTCATCGGCAACTGATTGGCGGCAATGGCAAAGAAGTTGGTCAGGCGAATTTCCGAGGGCAGCAGATCGTATTTGCCGCTGTCCATTTTGGTGATATCGCAGTTATAGCCGACGCTAAGCTGCCTGCTGGCCTTGTGATACAGAAACTGGAAATCCATGATCGCATGATTATTCAGCCGTTCTTCCAGTTCCGCCATAATCGCCAGACGTTGACGGGCTTCCCCAATGGCTGACTGCATGCTGGCCAACTGTTCCGGGCCGATCGCGGGCTGTTGATCGGCCAGCGCCAGCCACAGGGTGGAGGGCAGGGTAGCCAATTCGTTATCGGGGACGATCCAGCCCAGCAGCAGCGACCATTCATGGCACATCAGGTCCAGCTGTTTATCCAGCTTTTCCAGCCAGTCGATTAGCACGCTGTCTTTAGCGTCCGCCAGATTTGGCAAACCGGCAGCCAACGTCATCATCGCGTTCAGTTGGGCAAACAGTTGATTGAGCGGCAGCGATGTGAGGTCGTTCAGGTTTTTACGTACCTGCCGGAGTAAACCCGGTGCGGCTTGGCCCCAGCGATCTTCGATCAGGCATAAGGTATCGTTAAGCCCGGCAATCAGGCGGGGAATATCCAGGATCGGCTGATGTTTTAATCCGCTGATGCCAGAGCTGAGCGTCAGCAGGTGCCCGGCCAGATTGCCGCTGTCGACGCTGGAAATATAGCGCGGGGTTAACGGCGCCAGCGTGCGGGTGTCGTACCAGTTATACAAGTGGCCACGGTAGTGCTCCATCTTGTCCAACGTATCCAGCGTCAGGGAAATGCGCTGCAACACTTCGCCCTGCGGAATATAGCCAAAGTCCCAGGCGGTGAGGTTAGCCAGCAGCGACAGGCCGATATTGGTGGGCGAAGTCCGATGGGCAATGGTCGGTACCGGGATCTCTTGATAGTTATCCGGCGGCAGCCAGTTTTCCCGTTGATTGGCAAAGGTTTCAAAAAACGACCAGATTTCCCGGCTGGTCTGGCGCAGAAAACGGCGCTGCCGATCGTTGATCGTCACCGAAGGACGTACCGGTTGCTGGCTGAGCCAACTGAGCAGGCGCGGCGTGATAAACCACAGCAGGCCGAGCGCCAGGGCAACCGGCAGCAGGGCAGGGTTGAACACTGCGCTCAGCAAGGCCAGTAAAATGCCTGCGACCGGGTTCAGCCACATGGCTCGATAGAAATTGATCGGTTGCGCAGAAACCCCGGATTGGCTCTGAGCAAAACGGGTCCACTCATGCAGATTACGCTTGCTGATGGCCAGCCGCCAGAGCGTCACGGCAATCGCCCGCAGGGTATAGCCGCTTTCATGCGGTAGCGTGGCCAAGTGCAGGCCAATATGCGCTAAGCGTTTTAGCGTGCCGTTCAGCACAATGCTCACGTGTTGCAGCAGCGGGCGGCGGCGCGGTTTGCCGATCAACCCCTGCAACAGCATTAGCAGGGTTGGCAGCAGCAACATGATGGCGAATGCCAGCAGCCAGAACAGCGGATTCGGCGCGATGGTCAAGCTGTAAAACAGCATCATCAACAGGCTGGGGGCGACCAGGCTGCGGCGCAGGTTATCCCCCAGTTTCCAGCGCGACAGCACGCTGAGCGGGTTGGCAATGGGGCTATTGTCAGCCTGACGCACCCGCAGGCGTAGCCAGTTCAGCAGTTGCCAGTCACCGCGGATCCAGCGGGTGCGCCTGGCAACGTCCACCAGATAGTTGGCCGGATACTGCTCATAAAGCAGCACGTCACTCAGCAGGCCGGAACGGGCATAGCAGCCTTCCAGCAAGTCGTGGCTGAGCACCAGGTTTTCCGGGCAGACGCCTTCGGTGGTGCAGATAAACATATCGACGTCATAGATCCCCTTACCGACGAAGGAGCCTTCTTTGAACAGATCCTGATAGAGATCGGAAGACATCAGGGAATAGGGATCATTACCGGCAACGCTGCTGGACATCGCCGCATAGCGGCTCTGCCCATAACGTGGGATCTCTTCCGCCAGGCGCGGCTGCAAAATGCTATAGCCACTGACCACCCGCTTGCTTTGCGGGTCATACACCGGGGTGTTAAGCGGGTGCGCCATGGTGGCCACCAGTTGATGCGCGGCTTCGCGCGGCAGCACGGTATCCGCATCCAGCGTAATCACATACTTAACGTTGCTCAGCACTTCAGGGTGGTTGCCCTCCACGGTGGAGAACTGCTGTTGCTGATCGCGTAGCCACTGGTTCAGCGCCGCCAGCTTGCCGCGCTTACGTTCATAGCCCATCCACTGCCCTTGCTGTTGATTCCATTCGCGCTCGCGGTGCAGCAAAAAGAATGAGGTGCCAAGGTTGGCCGGGTAGCGGCGGTTAAGCTGGGCGATCTGGTGAACCGCATAGGCCAGCAAATCGGCATCTTCAGGCTGGGTTTGTGCGGGCGCATCGGGGAAGTCGGTTAGCAGCGCGAAATGCAGGTGTTGCATCACGTTACCCAGATAGCACACCTCCAGGCTGTTAATCAGCTCATCGATACCCGCTCGGCTGCCCAACATGCTGGGCATCACGATCAGCGAACGAAACTGGGGCGGGATCTCGCAGGAGAAATCCATGCGCGGCAAAGGCTTCGGTGTTTTAAGCCGGTTGACAATCTCACTCAGCAGATTGATAGCAAACTGGCTGACCACGATCGCCGTTGGGATGGCCAGCAGCCACAGTAATGGTGGAGTATCGCTGCGGTAACTCTCAGAGAGAATATAGAGGCTACCCACCGCCGTGAGCAGGCCCAAGCCGCCTAGCCAGGATAACAGTGACACCTTTTTCAGCATCAGGCGCAGCCGGGCTAACGGTGAACGGCGAATGGCGAGGCTCTGCTCCAGATCATCCCGGCCTTTATCTACCAGATAGTAACCCACGTGGCGCATACAGCCTTGATCTGCCGCATTTTGCGCCAGCGATAGCACCTGTTTGGCGACCTCGGTTTCACTGTGCGCACACTGGCGAGCCAGCGTTTCGATAATATGCCGGTAATGGTCGCGGGTATCGAAATGCATCTTGCCGTAAATCTGCGCCGGATCCTGGTTCAGGGTTTGTTCCACCTGGCTCATGGTTTCGGCAAATTCGGCCCAGTTCATATCGCTCAACTGGCGCAGGCTGGAGATACTGTTGCTGACCGAAAGCTGGCTGTTGGCCAACTGTTGGTTAAAGTTGAGGATGATCTGATCGCTGGTTAACCCGACTTCCGATAGCCGTTGTTCCACCCAGGTCAGCGGCAGGGCCAGCATCTTGCCGTGGCCTTTCAGGCAGCGCACCAGTTCGGCGACGAAAGCGCTGGCACGGGGCGGGTTGGAGCTGGCCATTTCGGCGATAACGATGATCAGGTTGGCCGGATCGTTCTCGGCGCTGTCGAGCATTTTATTCACCCAGCGCGTGGCCAGGTTGCGTTCCTGTTGGGTTTCCGCCACTTCAAGGCTGACGCGCCGCAGGTTTTCAATCAGCGCCAGGCGCAGCATGCCTGGCAACGCCCACAATTCGCCCAGCGTCAGAATCGAGACTTTCTGATAGGCGGCGATATAGCGGGTCAGGCTGGCGGTGTCCCAGCGGCCATCGCCGTGAGCGATGGCTTCGGTGGCAATATCATAAATACGCGGGCAGTTATGGGGCGCAGAGAGCTGCGGCAGCCCCTTACCAAAGTTCTTCGGCAGATGGTGGCGCACCAGCCGGATCTGTTCTTCTACCAGATAAAAGTTGTCCAGCAACCACTCACCCGCCGGGGCAATGCTGATTTTGCTGCCGGTGCTCAGAATATGGCAGCTCTGGGTTAATACCGCTTCGTTGTCATCCAGACGTTTTAATAAAAAGTAGGGCGTTTTTTTGCTGGCTAGCTTATGCGAACGTGCCAGCTTTTGGCCGTAACGCTCCATTTGATCGATGGAAAATAGCTCAGTATTGATCGCTGCTTCGTCACGGCGTTCTTTTGGCGCAAGGGGCAGTTTGGGCTTATGACTAAACCAACGCATAAATTTTTTTTTCACTCATACACTCCGTAGCGTAACAGACACCGAGAGGCAGTCGCTGAAACGGGGAAAATGGTGCAAAAATAGTGAAGTGGGAAGCGTGGAGAACTTCACAGAAGGGTGGGAATTTTGGCAAGGTATGCTGCGACTATAGCAAGATTTATCGTTGCAGAGTTAATTATTAGCTAATGAAATGCCAGTGGGATTGATTAGTAGCGTTTTATATTGAAATAAGGGATGAACACGGCGTGAGGGACATATTCGCTTTGGCTGGTGGTGCGAGATCCTTAAACCCCAATCTTGCGCCCTAGCAGACTGCTGGCACAAGCCTGGCCATCAGGGCCATACAGCGATGAGTTCTGTTTGCTCAGTACTGCCAATGCCTGTGCGTTGTGATCAATATGTTGTTTGAGCAATAGCCCGTTGTGCTGATTCTGCTCACGCAACTGCTGGCTCAGTTGCTGCACGCGTTGCCAATGGGCAGCAAGGTGCGGATGACGCGCATAAGGAGCCCGTAGCCCATGGGGCTGTTCTACCGCTAACCGCTGTTTTTCCAGGTAACTGACCGTGGCCAGCAGTTGGCTTTTGCTGTCCGTAACCCGTTGCAATGCCACACCGGCCAGCGTATTGGAACACAGCAAGGCATGTTCCTGCGCGATCGTCGTGCCCAAGGCATTCAGCGTTGCCAGCAGTTTATCCAGCAGTTGTATCAGGTCTTCCATCTTGCTTCCTTTTAGCCGTCGTTAAGCATCCATTGCGCATCATTCTGCATCTCTTGTAACAACGCATCGGCAATTTTTCCGGCATCCATTTTCAATTCACCGCTGCGGATCGCCTGCTTGATGGCTTCCACCCGGTTCATATCAATATCCTGCGTGCCCGGCTGCATCAGGCGCGCTTGCGCGTCACTCAGCTTAACCTGAGTGCCGCTGACGGCCGGTTCCTGTTGCACGCTTTTGCGCGCTGGCAGGGTGTTCTCCGCGGTTGTTTCTCGCGGTTGTACCGCAGGAACGGGCGGCAACCGCTGAGTGCGATCGATACTCATGCTCAATCTCCAGTCGTACCACTTGCTGTGGCTTATATCATGTATTGCCCTGCGGGCCAGTGTTCCCTCTCCCTTGGGGAGAAGGGGAGGGCGGAACCAAGAGCACTGAGCTAAAGCCCCTCACCCCGGCCCTCTCCCACAGGGAGAGGGGGCGTATTGCTCGACATAGTGTTGCTTTGTTAGCCATGCTGGTCGGTTAAGGCTAACCAGTCCCCTCTCCCTTGGGGCTGTCTCTTATACACAACGTGTTCGTCTCTGTAAGTCAGGTGTAATGGGAATTGCCGTAAAAGATCATAATCCGATGGAACAATAATGGACGGCAATTGCAGGGCCCAAGGCGGGGCCCTGCACCCACGCCTACGCTTAACATGGTCTGCCCGCTGCGCGGGTACCTTCGCTACGCCCCCGTTGCCGGACGGGTCGGCTCAATTCACGTCCCTGTTCATCTCGCCTCAACCGGCCCTCCATGGCCGGTTGCCCCTGGCAACGGTGTCTTGCTTAGCAGGCCATGATGCGCTTAACGTCAACACCCGAATCTGTGAGTAACGGGCAAATTTTACAATGGTATTGATAACAGCGTGTCAAACTAGTGTTGCTTTGTTAGACATGCTGGTCGGTTAAGGCTAACCAGTCCCCTCTCCCTTGGGGAGAGGGTGAGGGGGAGCCAAGATTACCGAGCTAAAGCTCCACACCTCGGCCCTCACCTTTAGCATTGTGCCGTATTATTCGGCATTCTTTATTTAACTGACTGATATTAAACCTGGTGCCCCTTTCTCATCGGGAGAGGCGCGAAAATATTTCACAACTCTGTTATCGGCACGCTGCGGCAAATCTTTAATTTTTTATAACGCAATCCGAATCGTGCCGTCAGGGTGAGCAATACCGCTGACGATCTGCCCGGAAACCATCCGTACCCGCACGCTGTCTTCCGCTGCGGCATTGTTCATCGCCTTGCCCGTTCCGCTGATGTTAAACCCGTCCCCCTGCGCGATTACCCGCACCGGTTGCCCCGCTTTGATCACCCAATCGCGCCTGAGCATTGCCAGGCTCAGCGGCTGCCCAGGGCGGATATTACGCAGGCTGATGGCGCCGATCGCCTGGCGGGTTTGCGTCAGCGTGCGCGGTGGCAAGGTATCCAGCCGCCCGGTTTTCAGGGTGACATCGGCGGCGGTCAGTTTGCTGCCCACCTCGATCCCGCGCCTGGAAACCAGATAGTGGCCAATCGCCTGCACCTGAACCTGGATAAAGCGCCGTTCCTGGCCGCAGCGTACCGAAACGCTGAGATTGCCCCAGCGCCGGGCATTTTGCGGCAACGCAAGCTGTGGGGCTTCACACTGCGGCCATTGGCCAACCGGGGTACGCACCTGTACCTTGAGCTCGATCGAGCTATCAGCCAATTGCACCCGGATAAAACGGTTAATTTGCGCCGCCAGATCGTCGGCCCGCGCGCTCTGGCCGAACAGCAGAGCGGTGAGCAGCAGGACGGTGATACCCGGCAATTTACCTTTCATTTTCGCCTTCAAATGCAGTAACGCGGTATCTCAGTGTACCCATGGCCTTCACAGGCTAAACCGGCAAATAGCCGCGCATTTTGCCCTTATTCCCACGATGGGTGGCTAATAGTGGCGCTTATGCTGTCGGTTCCAAACATTCATCTCGTGAGGAAAGCATGCTCGACAAACTGGACGCAGCGCTGCGCTTTGGCCAAGAGGCGCTGAACTTACGTGCCGAGCGGCAGGAGATCCTGGCCGCCAACATCGCCAACGCAGATACGCCGGGCTATCAGGCACGCGATATCGATTTTGCTAGCCAACTGAGCCAGGCGATGGCGCAGGGGCGAGCCAGCGGCATTGCGCTGAATCTGACCTCGGCCCAGCATATTCCGGCGCAAAACGTGCAGCCACCGTCGCTGGCGTTGCTGTTCCGCGTGCCGGATCAACCAGCGCTGGATGGCAATACGGTGGATATGGATCGCGAGCGTACCCATTTTGCCGATAACAGCCTGAAATATCAGACCGACCTGACCCTGATGAGCGGGCAAATCAAGGGCATGATGTCCGTGCTGCAAGGAGGATAGCGCGTATGTCGCTACTGAATATTTTTGATATCTCGGGATCTGCGCTGTCGGCGCAGTCGCAGCGGATGAACGTCAGCGCCAGCAACATGGCGAACGCCGACAGCGTTGCTGGCCCCGATGGCGAGCCGTACCGTGCCAAACAGGTGGTGTTTCAGGTAGCCGCTGCGGCGGGGCAAGCGACCGGCGGCGTGCGCGTGGCGCAAATGCTGGACGATCCGGCCCCCGATCGCCTGGTGTTTCAACCCGGCAATCCGCTGGCGGACGCCAAAGGCTACGTGCGCATGCCCAACGTTGACGTGGTGGGGGAAATGGTTAACACCATTGCCGCTTCACGCAGCTATCAGGCCAACGTTGAAGTGTTGAACACTACCAAATCCATGATGATGAAAACCCTGACGCTGGGTCAGTAACCGGAGCTTGTTATGGCGATTGCCGCAACCACCAATGAATCACAGGACAACAGCATTGCCGGTGCCAACGGCCGCAATAACGCCAGCACAGACTTACACAACAATTTCCTGACGCTGCTGGTGGCGCAACTGAAAAATCAGGATCCGACCAACCCGATGCAGAACAACGAACTGACCACGCAGCTGGCGCAGATCAACACCGTCAGCGGCATTGAAAAGCTGAACACCACGCTCGGGGCGATTTCCGGCCAGATCGACGGTAATCAGTCAATCCAGGCCAGTACGCTGATTGGTCACGGTGTGATGGTGCCGGGGAAAGAGATCCTGGTGGGCAATCAGGGGGGCAAAGTGAGTACCACGCCTTTTGGCATCGAACTGGAGCGCAGCGCCGATGCGGTCACTGCCACCATTAGTGACGCCAGCGGCAAAGTGGTACGCACTCTTGATCTCGGCGGGCTGAGCGCAGGCGTGCATTCATTTGCCTGGGATGGCTCGCTGGAAGATGGCACCAACGCCCCGGACGGGGCTTACAGCGTGGCGTTCGCAGCCAAAAGTGGCAGTGAACAGCTGGTGGCACAGCCGCTGCGTTTTGCCAAGGTGAATGGCGTTACGCGCGGGGCGGACGGTGCGAAACTGGATCTGGGCATGGCGGGATCCGCCACGCTGGACGATGTGCGCTTGATCTTATCCAAGTTTTGGGCTGCGGATAACAGGGAATGAACTCCCTCGACGGCAATGGATTGCTGAGCCCATCCTAAAAACTCTATCTTCGGAGAATAATATGGCTTTTTCTCAAGCAGTCAGCGGTCTGAACGCGGCAGCCACCAACCTGGATGTGATCGGTAATAACATTGCCAACTCCGCGACCTTCGGTTTCAAATCCGGCAGCGTTTCCTTTGCGGATATGTTTGCAGGTTCACAGGTTGGGCTGGGGGTGAAAGTGGCGGGGATCACTCAGAACTTCAAAGATGGAACCACCACCAATACCAATCGTTCGCTGGACATTGCCATCAGCCAGAATGGTTTTTTCCGCATGCAGGATGCCGACGGTGGGATTTTTTTCACCCGCAACGGCCAGTTCAGAATGGACGAAAACCGCAATATTACCAATATGCAGGGCTTGAGCCTGACGGGTTATCCGGCCAGTGGAACGCCACCTGCGATCCAACAGGGGGCCGAGCCGGTGCCGCTGAATATCCCGGAAGGGATGATGATCGCGCGCGCCACCACCTCCGGCAACATGGTGGTTAACCTGAGATCCACCCATCCGGTACCACAAGTAACGCCGTTTGCGCCGAACCAAACCGACTCGTTCAATTACGTCAACACCATTACCACCTACGATTCGCTGGGCAATGCCCACAACCTCAACGCTTATTTTGTTAAAACGGCGGATAACCAGTGGGATGTTTACACCCAGGACGGCAGCGTGAGCGGTTCTCCCGTCGGGAAAGCAGGTAGTCTGAATTTCAACACCAGCGGGGTTCTGACCGATACGCGGGATGCGGCCGGCAACCCCAGCACCACGCCGTTCAACCTGGTGGTGCCAATGTCGGCCAAAGACGGCGCACCGGCACAAACCTTCAACCTGAACTTTGCCAACAGCCTGCAACAGAACGTGGGCAGCGATTCTGTCAGCAAGATTGCTCAGAATGGTTACGCCAACGGTGAGTACAAAGGCTTTGAGATCAATAAAGACGGCAGCGTGGTAGGGGTGTATTCCAACCAGCAGACCCAACTGCTGGGCCAGATCGTTCTGACCAACTTCTCGAACCCGGAAGGGCTGGCAGCGCAGGGGGACAACCTGTGGAAGGCCACCGGCACGTCGGGCCAGCCGCGCGTGGGCCTGGCCGGTGGTGGTGGGTTCGGCACGCTGACCAGCGGCGCGCTGGAATCTTCCAACGTCGATCTCAGCCAGGAGTTGGTGAGCATGATCGTCGCGCAGCGTAACTACCAGTCAAACGCGCAGACCATCAAAACCCAGGACTCGATCTTACAGACGTTAGTCAGCCTGCGTTAAGAGGACTGAAATATGGATCACGCGATTTATACCGCCATGGGCGCAGCGCGCCAGACGCTGGAGCAGCAGTCGGTTACGGCAAATAACCTAGCCAATGCCTCCACGCCCGGTTTCCGTGCGCAACTGGTGGCGTTGCGTGCGGTGCCGGTTGACGGGCCGAGCTTGCAAACGCGTACTTTGGTGACGGCCTCCACGCCGGGTGCCGATGTCAGCCAAGGGCCGCTGAATTACACCGGCAGGCCGCTGGACGTGGCGCTGCAACAGGACGGTTTTCTGGCTGTCAGCCTGCCGGACGGCAGCGAAGCCTATAGCCGCAACGGCAGCATTCAGATCTCATCCAGCGGGCAACTGACGGTGCAGGGGCAGCCGCTGATGGGGGATGGCGGGCCAATTGAAGTCCCCCCTCAGGCGCAGCTGACCATCGCCGCTGATGGCACTATTTCGGCGCTGAATGCTGGCGATCCGCCGAATACCGTGGCGCAAATTGGCCGCCTGAAGCTGGTCAAGGCCGAGATGCGTGACGTGATGCGCGGTGATGATGGCCTGTTCCATTTGACCGCCACCAGCCAGCAGCAGCGTGGCAGCAGGTTGCAAAACGATCCGCAGGTGCGGGTGATGCCGGGGGTGCTGGAAGGCAGCAATGTTAAACCGATGGAAACCATGGTGGAGATGATCGCCAACGCCCGTCGGTTCGAAATGCAGATGAAGGTAATCCACAGCGTGGACGAAAACGCACAGCGCGCTAACGCCTTGCTGTCAATGAGTTAAGTGCAGAGGAAGAAGCCATGATCCCATCGTTATGGATTGCCAAAACCGGTCTGGATGCGCAGCAGACCAATATGGACGTGATCGCCAACAACCTGGCCAACGTCAGCACCAACGGTTTCAAGCGCCAGCGTGCGGTGTTTGAAGACCTGCTTTACCAGACCATGCGCCAACCGGGGGCGCAGTCTTCGGAACAGACCACGTTGCCCTCCGGCTTGCAGATTGGCACCGGCGTGCGCCCGGTGGCGACCGAACGCATCCACAGCCAGGGGAACTTGTCGCAGACCAATAACAGCAAAGACGTGGCGATCAAGGGGCAGGGGTTCTTTCAGGTCATGCTACCGGATGGCAGCCAGGCCTATACCCGTGACGGCTCGTTCCAGATCGATCAGAACGGCCAACTGGTGACGGCCAGCGGTTTTCAGGTGCAACCGGCGATCACCATTCCCGCCAACGCTTTGAGCATCACCGTGGGCCGTGACGGGATCGTCAGCGTTACCCAGCAGGGGCAAACCACTGCTCAGCAGGTGGGGCAACTGACCCTGACCACCTTTATCAACGACAGTGGCCTGGAGAGCGTGGGCGAAAACCTGTATCAGGAAACCGAAGGCTCCGGCGCGCCGAATGAAAGTACCCCCGGCCTGAACGGTGCCGGTCTGCTGTATCAGGGGTATGTGGAAACCTCTAACGTCAACGTGGCGGAAGAGCTGGTCAGCATGATCCAGACTCAGCGCGCCTATGAAATCAACAGCAAAGCGGTATCGACCTCCGATCAGATGCTGCAAAAGCTGACGCAGTTGTAACGAGTGGGAGATCGCCGTGGTAAGCACCAATTTAACGGTTTGTTGGCTGTGCCTGGTGCTGCTGATGCTCAGCGGCTGCGCCTATATGCCGCGCACGCCGCTGGTAGAAGGGGCGACCACGGCGCAGCCGGCACCGGCAGGCGCACCGGTGCCAAACGGTTCGATTTTCCAGGCGGCGCAGCCGATGAACTACGGCTATCAACCGCTGTTTGAAGATCGTCGGCCACGCAATATTGGCGATACCCTGACCATTGTGTTGCAGGAAAACGTCAGCGCCAGCAAAAGTTCGTCGGCCAATGCCAGCCGCAACGGGGCGAGCACATTCGGCGTGGCGACTTCGCCGCGTTATCTCGAGGGCCTGCTGGGCAATGCGCGGGCTGATATGGATATCTCCGGCGACAGCACCTTCGGTGGCAAAGGCGGGGCCAACGCCAACAACACCTTTAACGGCACCATTACCGTAACTGTCGATCGGGTTTTGGCTAACGGCAACCTGCATGTGGTGGGGGAAAAGCAGATCGCCATCAATCAGGGCACCGAATTTATTCGTTTTTCCGGCGTGGTCAATCCGCGCACCATCAGCGGCAACAATGCGGTCACCTCAACACAGGTGGCAGATGCGCGCATTGAATACGTCGGCAATGGTTACATCAATGAAGCGCAGACCATGGGCTGGTTGCAGCGTTTCTTCCTGAATATTTCACCGTTTTAAACTAGCGCGTTTCAAGACCGGCCAGCGAGGTGACAATGTTAAAGAAAATAGTATTGATGCTGCTGATAAGCACACTAGCGTTGCCCGCTCACGCCGAACGCATTCGTGATTTGGTTAAGGTGCAAGGCGTGCGTGACAACGCCCTGATCGGTTACGGGCTGGTGGTGGGGTTGGACGGCTCCGGCGATCAGACCATGCAGACGCCGTTCACCACCCAAAGCATGAGCAATATGCTGTCGCAGTTGGGGATCACCGTACCGCCAGGCACCAATATGCAGTTGAAAAACGTGGCAGCGGTGATGGTGACCGCCAAGCTGCCGCCGTTCGCGCGCGCGGGCCAGAATATCGACGTGGTGGTGTCCTCAATGGGCAACGCCAAAAGCCTGCGCGGTGGCACCTTACTGATGACGCCGCTGAAAGGCGTGGACAACCAGGTTTACGCATTGGCGCAGGGTAACGTGCTGGTGGGGGGAGCCGGGGCGGCGGCTGGCGGCAGCAGCGTGCAGGTCAACCAACTGGCGGGCGGGCGCATCAGCAATGGCGCGATCATCGAACGTGAACTTCCCACCACCTTTGGTCAGGACGGGATGATCATTCTGCAACTGAATGATGATGACTTCACGCTGGCGCAGCAGATCAGCGATGCCATCAACCGCCAGCGCGGCGGCGGCACCGCATCGCCGCTGGATTCGCGCACCGTGCAGGTGCTGGTGCCGCGTGGCAACAGTTCGCAGGTGCGTTTTCTGGCGGATATTCAGAATATCAACATCACCATTGGGACCATGGATGCCAAGGTGATCATCAATTCCCGTACCGGTTCGGTGGTGATGAACCGTGATGTGATGCTCGACTCCTGCGCGGTAGCCCAGGGCAACTTATCGGTGGTGGTCGATCGTCAGGAGATCGTCAGCCAACCGGATACCCCGCTGGGTGGTGGCCAAACGGTGGTGACGCCCAATACCCAGATTTCGCTGCAACAGCAGGGCGGCTCGTTGCAGAAAGTGAACGCCAGCGCCAACCTGAACAACGTAATTCGCGCCTTGAATGCGCTGGGGGCTACGCCGATCGATCTGATGTCGATTCTGCAAGCGATGCAAAGTGCGGGCTGCCTGCGTGCCAAGCTGGAGATTATCTGATGAGCAGCGATCTGATGGTGGTGTCGGGAGCGGCCTATGATACTCAGGCGCTGAACACCCTGAAGCGCGATGCCGCCGCCGATCCGCAGGGCAACCTGAAGCAGGTCGCTCAGCAGGTCGAAGGCATGTTCGTACAGATGATGCTGAAAAGCATGCGCGCCGCTTTGCCGCAGGACGGTGTATTGAGTAGCGATCAAACCCGGTTGTATACCTCGATGTACGATCAGCAGATCGCCCAGCAGATGGCGCAGAAAGGGTTCGGGCTGGCAGAGATGATGGCCAGACAGCTTTCTGCGGCAAATAGTGAACCAAGCGAAACGGCGGGCACCGTGCCGATGCTGCTGGATAATCAGGTGTTGCAAAGGCTGCCGCTGCGGGCGCTGGAGCAGATAGTGCGCCGTGCGCTGCCGAAAGCGCCAGCGGTAGCCGCCGTACCGCTTAGCAATGGCAACTTTGTCGCGCAGTTGTCGGGGCCCGCAAGGATTGCCAGTTTGCAAAGCGGTATTCCGCATCAGTTGATTGTGGCGCAGGCGGCGCTGGAGTCAGGCTGGGGTAAGCGCGAAATCCCCACCGCCGAGGGAACGCCAAGTTACAACCTGTTTGGCATCAAGGCGGGCAGCAGTTGGGATGGGCCGGTGACGGAAATCACCACCACCGAATTTGAGCAAGGTGCGGCGAAGAAGATCAAAGCCCGTTTCCGCGTCTACAGCTCCTATGTGGAAGCGATCGGTGATTACGTCAAACTGCTGACCAACAACCCGCGCTATGCCAATGTGGCCGCCGCGCGCAGCCCGGAGCAGGCGGCGCACGCGCTGCAACAGGCCGGTTATGCTACCGATCCGCACTACGCCAAGAAACTGGTCAGCGTGATTCAGCAGATGAAAAGCGCGGGTGAGCAGGTGGCGAAGGCGTACGGTCAGGGGGCGGAGGAGTTGTTTTGAGGGGGATGCTTATCAGTTGGGAGAGGGAAGACGGGTGTTGATTTCGGTCGCTAAACATTGTGTGTTCACTCAGCAATGTGATGAACGCGCCCGAGCAGGGGGCTCAAGAGCCAGCCCCCTGCACCCCGGCCCTTGCCATATCAGGCGGTCGCTGCGCGACTACCCTCACTCCACCACGGCGCATAACGGCCGGCTACAACAGGCGTCCCTGCCTGTCTCGCCTGAAACCGCCGTCCATGGCGGTTTCGCCTATGCGCCGTGTCTCCGTTCGGCGCCTTCAATGGCGTCAACACCGGTGCTCACTTCACCAAAAAGAGGGTTTGAGATGTTGTTATCAATACCATTGTAAAGGTTGCCCGGTGATCACAAATTCGGGTGTTGACGTTGAGCGCATCATGGCCTGCTGAGCAAGACACCGTTGCCCCTGGCAACGGTGACGCCGCGAAGGCACCCGCGCAGCGGGCAGGTCATGTTAAGCGTTGGCGCGGGTGCAGGGCCCCGCCTTGGGCCCTGCAATTGCCGTTCACTGTCGTTTCATAGCATTGTGCTCTGTTTACGGCAATTCGCATTACACCTGGCTTACATAGACGAAAGCGCTGTGTTCAAGGGACAACCTTGAGGTCAAAATTCCCTCAAGTTTTCGCCTTTAACGCCGATAACTTATACAAGACTAAGCGGCAATGCTCAGCAGAATCATTGAATCCAGCAGCCGCAGCATAAGGAACCCCCATGTCCAACAGCTTAATCAATAGCGCAATGAGTGGCCTGAATGCGGCGCAGGTGGCGCTCAGCACCGTCAGTAACAATATCTCCAACTACAATGTGGCGGGCTACCACCGCCAGACGGCGATCCTGACGCAAAACGCTGGCCTTGGCACCATGAACGGCTTTATCGGTAACGGGGCGAGCGTGACCGGGGTTAACCGTGAATATAACCAGTTCATCATGATGCAGTTGCGCGGTGCGCAAAGTCAGGCTGCGGCCCAGAACAGCTATTTTGAAAAAATCTCTCAGATCGACAATCTGCTGGCGAACAAAACCAATACCTTGGCGAGCGGCATGGAGGATTTTTTCAAAAACCTGCAAAACCTGGTCAGCAATGCCGGAGACGATGCTGCGCGCCAGAGCGTGCTAGGTAAGGCCAACGGATTGGTGAACCAGTTTAATAATGCGGACAAATACCTGCGCGATATGGCGGCGGGGGTTAATCAGCAACTGAGCGACAGCGCCACGGAGATCAACACCTACAGCCAGCAGATCGCCAGGCTGAATGATGAAATCACCCAGTTGCGTGCCAGCAGCGGTGGCAGTGAACCGAATGCGCTGCTGGATCAGCGGGATCAGATGGTCACCGAGCTGAATAAGATTGTCGGTGTGCAGGTGACGCAGCAGGACGGCGATGCCTATACCGTCACCTTTGCCAATGGCCTGACGCTGGTGCAGGGTAACGCTGCGTATCAGGTTGCCGCCGTGCCCTCGAGCCAAGATTCGGCGCGTTTGACGCTGGGCTACAACCGCGGCAACGGCATCAGTGAAATTCCTGAAAGCCAGATCGCGAGCGGCAGCGTCAGCGGGGTGTTGAAATTCCGCAGCGAATCGCTGGATAGCGCCCACAACCAGTTGGGGCAGTTAGCGCTGGCGCTGGCGGACAGTTTTAACCAGCAGCACCGACAGGGTTTTGATATCAATGGCGATCCGGGTGAGGATTTTTTCAGCTTCGCGGGTGGTCGCGTTATCAACAATACGCACAACAGCGGGGATGCTTCTTTATCGGTGGCGTTTACCGATACCAGCAAAGTTAAAGCCAGCGATTACCGGATAGAGTTTGATGGCAGCGAATGGCAGGTGACGCGCCTTGCCGACAGCGCCAAGGTCGCGGCCACAGCAGGAATCGATACTGATGGCAAACCGACGTTAAGCTTTGACGGTTTGCAGATTGGCATTAGCGGCAGCGCGCAAAAGAACGACAGTTTCACCCTCAAACCGGTCAGCGATGTAGCGGGCAGCCTGAAAGTGGCGATCGGTGATTCGGCAAAGCTGGCGGCAGCGGGAGCAGAAAACGGTGGCAAGGGCGACAACGATAACGCCAAGAGGCTGCTCGATCTGCAAACGCAAAAGGTGGTGGAGGGCAAAGCAACGCTGAGCGGGGCCTATGCCGGGCTGGTGAGCAACGTCGGTAACCAGACCGCCACGGCCAAGGTTAACAGCACTTCGCAAACCCATATCGTCAAACAACTGGAGGTTCAGCAGCAAGCGATCTCCGGGGTTAATCTGGATGAAGAATACGGTGAACTGTTGCGTTTCCAGCAATATTACATGGCCAATGCGCAGGTGATTCAGACAGCAACGACCCTGTTTGACGCCTTGCTGAATATTCGTTGAGTTTGAGGAACCCACACCATGCGTATGAGCACCAGCATGATCTACCAGCAGAATCTGTCGGGGGTCACCAACAATCAGTCGCTGTGGATGCAGGCCGGGCAACAGCTCACCAGCGGCAAGCGCGTCATTTCACCTTCGGACGATCCGCTGGCAGCCTCACAGGCGGTGATGATCTCCCAGGCGATATCTGAGAATAGCCAGTATGCGCTGGCGCGGACCTTCGCTCGCCAGAATATTTCGCTGGAAGAAACCGTGCTGCGCAGCGCGGCGGATGGCATCAAAGATATGAAAGCGCTGATCGTCAACGCCGGGGACGGTACGCTCAGCGACAACGATCGTGATTCGCTCGCCACCCGCTTACAGGGGCTGAAAGATCAACTGCTAAGCCAGGCAAACAGCACCGATGGTAATGGCCGCTATATTTTCGCCGGTTATGCCAACGATCAGCCGCCGTTTGCCGAACAAGGTGGCACGGTGGTTTATCAGGGCAGCCATTCGGCGATCGAACAAAAAGTGGATGCCAACCGCACCATGACCATCGGCCATAGCGGTAGCGGGATCTTTATGGCGTTAACCCGCAATATCAAGCCCGAACCGGATGGCAGCCCTGCAGAAACTAACGTGTTCAAAAGCATCGATAGGGCGCTCGATGCCCTGAAAACCCCATTGCAGGGAGCTGATGATGCCACCCGTGACCAGGTGAAGGCTGCACTGGATAAGGCCGCTCGCGGCCTGGATAACACCTATAACAACGTGCTGAGCACCAGTGCGGAATTGGGTACTCAATTACAGGAGCTGGATGTGCTGGACAGTATCGGTATTGAAAACAATACCTATCATCAGAACCAACTGAGTGCGCTGGTTGATGCCGATGTGGTAGAGGCGATCTCGTCTTACTATATGCAGCAGGCGGCGTTGCAGGCGTCGTATAAGACCTTCAGCGATATGCAGGGGATGTCGTTGTTCCAGATTAATCGTTAATTGCGCTTTTCGATTTGGTACGGCACTTCTTCCTACACAACCCGGTGCCGTACCCCTTTTTACTGTTTCATCCCGCCTATCAGCAGCGCTAACCGATCGAAAAATTCGCCAAACAGATGCTCACAGAACGGGGCCAGCATCGGCATCATCATGCCAATGGTGAGAATGCCAATGGTCATGGTGACCGGAAAACCGATAACGAACACCGAAAGCTGCGGGGTGACGCGGTTGAGCAAGCCGAGCGCCAGATTGAGCGTCAGCAGCAGGCAGATCAGCGGCAGTGCCAGCATCATACCGTTGATAAAAATCGGTGAACCCAACTGCGCGAGCGCCAGAAAACCGTTGCCGTTGAGCGGCTGAGCCTGGATCGGCAGCGTGTAAAAACTGTCCGCCAAGAGCGAGATCAGCCACAGATGCCCGTCAAAGCTCAGGAACAGCAGCATCGCCAGCAGATTCAGCAAACGCGCCAGGATCGGCGTATTGGGGCCACCGGCAGGATCGAAGAAAGTAGCGAACGACAGCCCCATCTGCATACCGATCACCTCTCCGGCCAGGCGCACGGCGGCAAAGGCGAACTGCATGGTCAACCCGAGCGCTACGCCAATCAGCACTTGCTGTACCGCCAGCCATAGGCCAGGGATGGAAAAAATCGGGATGTTGCTGCTGGGCAACGCTGGGGCGATCAGCAACACGATCAGCCCGGCGAGGCCGATTTTGACCCGTTTGCTAATCTGTTTTTCACTGAATAACGGCGCGGTGGCGATCAGCGCCAGCACGCGCAGCAGCGGCCAGAAAAACTGGCTGAGCCAGACGCTGAGCTGTGCACTGTCGAACGTGAGCATGGTTAGCCAATCAGCTGCGGCAGACTGCTGAACAGCAGGCGCATGTAATCCAGCAACAGATTTAGCATCCACGGCCCGGCGATGATGAGAGTGGCGACCACCGACAGGATCTTGGGAATAAACGACAACGTCATTTCGTTAATCTGCGTGGCCGCTTGCAGCAGGCTGACCACCAGGCCGCTGATCAACGCCGCCAGCAACAGCGGGGCGGCCAGCGCCAGCGCTACTTTCATCGCTTCGGCACCGAGTGTCATTACTGATTCAGGTGTCATCGTTATTCTCCACTATGAAAATCCTCCTTTTGGCGAAGTGCCGGTCAGTTGAGCGCAAGACTGCATAATCATGCAGCCCTTTGCTAACCCCTCACCCTAACCCTCTCCCCGAGGGAGAGGGGACTGGTCAGCCGCCCTGGGGTTAGCCTGGCTAAAATCCTCACCACGATGCTGAACAGAACGCCCCCTCTCCCTGAGGGTGAGGGCCGGGGCACCGGCCTAGCTATAAAAACTCTGCGCCAGCGACCCAAGCAGCAACTGCCAGCCGTCGACCAGCACAAACAGCATCAGCTTGAAGGGTAATGAGATCGTCGCGGGTGGTACCATCATCATCCCCAGCGCCATCAGCACGCTGGCGACCACCAGATCGATAATCAGAAACGGAATAAAGACGGTAAAGCCGATCTGAAAGGCGGTTTTCAACTCGCTGGTGACATAAGCAGGTAACAGAATACGCATCGGCACTGCTTCCGGCCCGGCCAGCGGCGGCAGGTTGGCGAGTTTGGCGTACAAGGCCAGATCGGTTTCCCGTGTCTGGCGCAGCATAAATTCACGCAGCGGCTGCGAACCTTGCTCGAACGCCACCTCCATGCTGATTTTATCCTGGCTGAATGGCAGATAAGCGTTCTGATACACCTGATCGAATACCGGCGACATGATGAAGAAGGTCAGAAACAGCGCCAGCCCTAACATCACCTGATTCGGCGGTGCCGAAGGGGTGCCCAGCGCGTTGCGCAGCAGGCCCAGCACGATAATGATGCGGGTGAAGCTGGTCATCATCAGCAGCATGGCGGGCAGGAAGCTGAGTGAGGTCAGCAACACCAGCGTTTGCACCGGCAAGGACCAGCTTTGGCCGCCGTTGGCTAAAGGCTGGCTGATCAGGCCGGGTAGTTGGGCCAACGCCGCTGGGCTGAGTAACCATAAGGCAGCGGCAAGCAGCGGGCGTAGATTCATCGCGCTTTCCCCCGGCGCTTCAGCACGCTGTGCATGATCTGGCGGAAATCTGCTGGCGGTGCATGTTCTTCTGCCGTGCTGTCTTTGGGCGGAGCTGGCAAGGTATGCAGCGGGGTGATCTGTTGAGCGGTGACCCCCAGCACCAGCCAGGTGTTATCGATCTCAACGACTACTACCCGTTCACGTTGCCCCACCTGGCAACTGGCCTTCAGGTTGAGGACTTTATTGCCGTGAACCTGGGGCGCAAACCCTAAGCGACGGAATAGCCAACCGGCGAAGACAATCAGCAGCAGGATCGCGCCGAGCGCGCTGCTGACCTGCATTAGCGTTGAACCGGTGGGCAGCGCGGTAACCGGCTGCTGCTGAGTGCTCTGGGTGGGCACGGCGGTATGGGCGTTCATCAGCGGCTCAGGCGGCGCATGCGCTCGGAAGGGGTGATGATGTCGGTGATACGCACACCGAACTTATCGGCCACCACCACCACTTCACCTTGAGCGATCAGATAGCCGTTGATCAGGATATCCAGCGGTTCTCCGGCCAAACCGTCCAGCGCCACCACGGAACCCTGCGACAGGCGCAGCAGTTCTTTGATGGTCATTTTGGTACGGCCCAATTCCACGGTCAGTTTGACCGGAATATCCAGAATCAGATCGATATCTTGCAGGCTGCCAAGCGCCTCCTGGGCTTCTAACGATTTGAATACGCCTTCGGTGGTCGCGGCGGCCTGTTGCTCGTTAAACGCATCAGCCCACAGGTCGTCTGCGGATCCCGGCTGTTCGCCAGAGGGTGGCTTAGGATCACTCATTAGGCTGTTCCTCATTCAGAGCATTTAAAATAGGGTTAATCAGATGTTCAACGCGCAGGGCGTACTGCCCGTTCAGGGTGCCGTATTGGCTGGTTAACACCGGCACGCCGTCGACGTGGGCGATCAGGCGTTCCGGTTTATCAATGGGTAATACATCGCCTGGCTGTAGTTTCAGCACTTTTGACAGGTGCATTGGGATGTCGACAAAGTTGGCAATCAACTCCAGTTCTGAGTGCTGAACCTGTTTCACCAGCGTTTCTCGCCAATGGCTATCTTGCTGGCGTGAATTTTCCAGCGGTGGATTGGTCAGCAGTTCCCGCAGCGGTTCGATCATGGCGAATGGGATGCAGATGTTGAACTCGCCACTCAGCGCGCCGATCTCCACCTGGAACGGCGTGGTGACCACGATGTCGTTCGGCGAGGTGGTGATGTTGGTGAACTTAACCTGCATTTCGGCGCGTACGTACTCCACGTTGAGCTTGTAGATGGCGCTCCAGGCATCGCCATAGGCCTCCAGCGCCAAGCGCAGCATGCGTTTGATCACCCGCTGTTCGGTTGGGGTGAACTCCCGCCCTTCCACCTTGGTGGGGAAACGGCCATCGCCACCGAACAGGTTATCGACGGCGATAAACACCAGGCTCGGAGCAAATACGAACAGCGCTGTGCCGCGCAGCGGGTTCAGATGCACCAGATTGAGGTTGGTCGGCACCGGCAGATTGCGGGCAAACTCATGGTACGGTTGGATCTTGATTGCGCCGACGGTGATATCCGGGCTGCGGCGCAGCAGGTTGAAGAGCCCCATACGGAACTGTCGGGCAAAGCGTTCATTGATAATCTCTAACGCCTGTAGCCGTTCACGTACCACGCGGCGCTGGGTATTCGGATCGTAAAGTTTGATCTCACTCTCGCTGCCAATGGTCGCAGCGGGTTGATCCCCCTCGGCTTCACCGTTGAGCAAGGCGTCGATCTCTGCTTGTGAAAGAAGACTGTCGCCCATGGAGGATTACCGCAGTATGAAGGCAGTGAACAGCACATCGCTGATCACCTGTTTAGGCTGCCCTTTGACCAGCGGTGTACCGAGGGCTTCTTTGATCTGCACCACCAACTGATGTTTCCCCTGTTCATTGGCCAGTTGGCCAGCTTCCTGCCGCGAGAGCAGCATCAGCAAGCGGCTGCGCACCTCCGGCAGAAAATCGTTTAACCGCTGGCGCGTGGCTTCATCGGGTAAGCGCAGCGTCAGGCCGATATACAGCACGCGGTCTGGGTTGTTATCCGGCGTGACCAAGTTGACGGTAAAGGTGTCGAGCGGCATAAACACCGGCGCGGGCGGCGGCAGTTTTTGTGCCGCTGCGGCAGACTTGCCGTCTTTCTGTGGTTGCATCAGCCACCAACCATAGCCTGCGGCCCCGCAGGCACCAAGGGCGATCAGCACAAACAGGATCAGCTGGAATGAGCGCTTTTTTGGTGCTGTCGGCAGGGAATTTTCAGACATGATGTAATATCCATTAGCGCGGCGTGTGCAAAAAACTCACGTATGACATATAAGCGAATTATCTCGCTTATCCTGCCGGGCAATAGCCAGAATAAGTGGAGAAAAGCGCGCCAGATTGAGCGTTTAGGCGAAAATATCAACGCCGTCGACCGAACGGGCCATCGCCTGTAAGGCTGCTGGGGTATCAAGGTTTTGCATATGGGGTTCCGCGCGGCCGTGCTGCTGGCGATACGCAGGCTGCCCGCCGCTGTGTGAGTTTTGCTGCGGTGATGGCAGCGATTCGCCGCCAACGCTGCTCTGGCCAAGGCTGATGCCGTTTTCCGCCAGTGCCTGGCGCAACTGCGGTAATGCGGCTTCCACCGCCGAACGTACCTGACCCTGTGCCGAGGTAATATGTAACTGCGCCTGGTTGTCGTCGAGCGTCAGCCTGATCTGTAGCGCGCCCAATTCCTGCGGATGCAAGCGCAGTTCGGCACTTTGCTGGCCGTTGCGTTGGAACAACAGCACCTGTTGGCTTAACGCCCGTTGCCATTCCGCGCTGCCGAGTGGCGCATGCAACTGAGGTGCTGGCGATGTGCTTGCGGCTACTGGGCTGACAACTGCCGGTGTGGGGGCATAAGCGATCGGCGCTGAGGGCTGGGCAGGCTCGGCGGCGAGTTTGGGTAGAGTAGGCGTTTGGTCAGCTTGGCTATCGGGTGCGAATGGCGTCAGTTCGGCTTTTACCGCCAGCGGGGTTTTATCGGCAACGGCTGTTGGCGCTTTCTGCTGTGCCAGATTTGGCGCAGGTTCGGTTGGCTTATCATTCACCGTGCTCAGCAAATCTGTGGTTTCAGGTTGGTTTTGTTCACCAATAATCGCTGATCCACTTGGTGGCGGCGGTGGTACGGCGAACAGCGCCTGTAGCGTGGCGGCTGGCGGTAATGGAGTTTCATCAGGCTTTTGCTGTTGTTCATCAAGCCGGATGCTGGTGTCAATCAACACCGCTTGGGGGGCTGCGTGGCTCAGCAAGCCAACCTGTTCCAACAGTGGGTTGAGCTGATTGCGGCTCAACGCGGGTGCGTTGGGAACCGCCGCCTGTAACTGTGCCGCCGTCAGTTTGCCGTTAGGTTTCCCCTCGGGTGAAAAGCGTTCACTCAGCAGTTGGGCAAAGGCCGACGACAGCTCGCTATCGCTCAGCGGCAGAACGGTTTCACCTATTGCCAGATTATCGCCAGCCGCCAGCAGGCCAACCGGAAGATTGAGATTCATTGGGCTAGGTTCCTGTGTGCACTGCGCTGCGCGAACTCATCCATCATTTTCTGATCCCGTTTATTCTCCAACACCTGTTCGGCATTCAAGGCGCGGGTATGTAAGGTGTCGAAGGCATTCAGCCGTTGCTGTTTGTCCTGCCAGTGCTTGGCGGCGTGAGTGACTTTTTCGTTCCACTGCAACACATGGTGACGGTGCTGAACAATCGCCTGTTCAAGCGTGCCGATAAATTGCTGGTAGTTCTGCCAACTGGCAGAACCCATACCATCACACAGGGTGCTATTCAGCCTGTGGCGATACTCATCCTGATAGTTGAGCAGCAGGCTGAGCTGTTGTTCTGCGGCCTGCTGCGCCTGGCGTGCCTGGCCGAGTTGCTGTGCGGCCTGTTCCACCGCGTCCTGCGCCAGATCGCGCAGAATAATCAGAGGTGATGGTGTTTTCATTGCGCTCATGCCTCTTGGTTACAGGATCAGTTGCCGTAATTGCTGGCAGGCCTCGTCGTAGCCGCTGCGTTCGAAGATGCCTTGTTGCAGATAGGCTTCCATCTGTGGATACAGCGTGATGGCGCGGTCCAACAGTGGGTCACTGCCTGCGGCATAGGCCCCCACGCTGATCAGGTCGCGGTTACGCTGGTAGCTGGCCAGCATCTGCTTGAATTGCCGTACTCGGCGGTAGTGTTCTTCATCAATCAACGCGGTCATCGCTCGGCTGATTGAGGCTTCGATATCAATGGCCGGATAGTGCCCAGCCTCGGCCAAGCGCCTTGCTAACACCACGTGGCCATCGAGAATGGCGCGCGCCGAATCGGCGATCGGATCCTGCTGGTCGTCCCCCTCGGTCAGTACCGTATAGAAGGCGGTAATCGATCCGCCGCCGCTGATGCCGTTACCGGCGCGTTCCACCAACGCGGGCAACTTGGCAAACACCGATGGGGGATAGCCTTTGGTGGCCGGAGGCTCACCGATCGCCAAGGCGATCTCGCGCTGCGCCATGGCGTAACGGGTGAGCGAGTCCATAATCAGCAGCACGTGCTGGCCGCGATCGCGGAAGTCTTCGGCGATGCGGGTGGCATAGGCGGCCCCCTGCATGCGCAGCAAGGGTGAGACATCCGCCGGGGCGGCGATCACCACCGAGCGGGCACGGCCTTCGGCACCCAGAATGTTTTCGATAAAATCCTTCACCTCACGGCCACGTTCACCGATCAGCCCGACGACAATCACGTCGGCCTGGGTATAGCGCGCCATCATGCCGAGCAATACGCTTTTACCGACGCCGGAACCGGCGAACAGGCCCATCCGCTGGCCGCGTCCGACGGTGAGCAAACCGTTGATGGTACGCACGCCGACGTCGAGCACCTGCTCAATCGGGGTGCGTTGCAGTGGGTTGAAGGGGGCGGTGATCAATGCTGCCCGATAGCCAGTTTCCGGGGCGGGCAGGCCGTCGAGCGGTTTGGCGCTGCCGTCCAGCACCCGGCCCAGCAGCGCAGGGCCGAGGGGCAGTTGCTTGCTGGCGCTTTGCCCTTCCGGGGCGATGCGCGCATAGACTCGAGCGCCGGGGACGATGCCGTCCACTTCTTCCAGCGGCATCAGGAACAGCCGCTGGCCGTTGAACCCGACCACTTCACTTTCCACCTCCTGTATGGCACCGGCATCATGGCGTTCGATCAGGCAGGTTGCTCCGAGCGGCAGTTGCAGCCCGGTGGCTTCCAGTACCAAGCCGGTGGCGCGCACCAGCCGACCGTAGCGGCGTACCGCAGGCGCACGGGCAATGCGTTTTTCCAGCGCGTCCAGCGCGTTCAGCCAGCGGCCCAGTCGCACGGTCATTACACGTCTCCCGGCGCTGCCAGGCGGCAGAGCTCATGCCAGCGCGTTGCCAGGCTGGCATCCAGATCGCCTTCGTCGGCGCTGACTTTGCAGCCGCCGGGGTGCAGTTGGCCATCGGCCAGCAGCCGCCAGCCATGCAGACTGAGCGTAACGCCAAGCTGCTGTTCCACCCGTGGGTAATCATCCGGGTGCACGCGTAGCTGCGGTTTGCCGCTGAACATCGGTTCCTGTTGGATCAACTGCTGGATCTGGCCGAGCAGGGCGGTGCCGTCGCAGACCGGGGGCTGGCCGATCACCTGTTTGGCAGCGGTCAAGGCCAGTTGCATCAGGCGCGAGGCAATCACGCTGTCGAGGGCATCCAGCGTGTGCTGAAACTCGCTGACCAGCTGTTGCCACTGTTCCGTCAGCGGCTGTTGCTGCTGCTGGCCTTCGACAATGCCTTGCTGACGCCCTTCCTCCAGCCCGGTTTGAAAACCGGCGGCGTAACCTTGTTGTTGGCCCTCGGTATAGCCCTGCTGTTGTGCTTGCTGGCGTAGTCTCTCCAGCCGTTGCTGCTCATCGGCCGCGTTCCCCTGCGGGACGAGTTCAATCTCTGGCGGCGGTTCTGCCTCAGTTAACGGTGTGGGGGCGGCCAGATCCTTGGGCGACCAGCGCTGCCAGGGCAGGGTATTGAGGCGCTCAGACATAGGTGTCCTCGCCGCCGCCGACAATCATTTCGCCGGTTTCCGCCAGGCGGCGCACCACGAGCAGGATGGCTTTCTGTTCGTTTTCCACCTGCGACATGCGCACCGGGCCACGGTTGGCCAAATCGTCGCGTAGGATCTCGGCGGCGCGTTGCGACATGTTCTTGAGGAATTTTTCGCGCAGCGGCTGTTCGGCACCTTTCAGGGCGATCAGCAGCGATTCGCCTTCCACTTCCTGCAACAGGCGCTGGATGCTGCGATCGTCCACGTCTACCAGATTTTCGAACAGGAACATCTCGTCGATAATTTTCTGCGCCAGTTCGCCGTCGTATTCGCGCATGGCACCCATTACCGCCTCTTCCTGATGGGTTTTCATCAGGTTGATAATCTCGGCGGCGGTGCGGACTCCACCCATTTTGCTGCGCTTGAGGTTTTGCCCATCCAGCAGGTTGTTCAGCACTTCGGTCAACTCCGCCAGCGCCGCCGGTTGTACCCCGCCGAAGGTGGCGATACGCAGCATCACGTCGTTGCGCTGGCGCTCGTCGAACTGCGCCAGGATGTCTGCGGCCTGAGCGCGTTTCAGGTGCACCAGAATGGTGGCGATAATCTGCGGATGTTCATCGCGGATCAGATCGGCGGCACTCTGCGGCTCCATAAAGTTGAGCGTTTCCATGCCGGAGGTGGTTTCACGCGATTCGAGGATGTCTTCCAGCAGGCTGGCGGCGCGCTCTTCCCCCAGAGCCTTAATCAGCACTGAACGCAGGTAGTCGTTGGCGTTGACGCTCAGTGCCGCAAACTGGTCGGCGTCATCTTCAAACTCGGTGAGGAGTTCCCCCAACTGTTTGTGTGACACCTGGCGCATGCTGGCCATGGTGCCGCTCAGTTGCTGCACTTCACGCGAGGAAAGATGTTTGAACACCTCGGCAGCACGATCTTCACCTAACGTCATCAACAGGATGGCGCTTTTTTCAGTTCCTGACAGGCTCATAGCTCGTTACTCATCCATTGGCGGATCACCAGAGCGATCACGCGCGGATCTTTGTCGGCCAGATCGCGGATCCGTTGGCCCTGGACTTCGGCATTGACGCGCTGCTGGGATTTTTTACGCAGTGCCAACTCTTCCTGGTTGGGCTTGTTGATATCGGCTGTGGGCACATTGGCGGCGGCTACCGGGCGGCCTTGCAACTGCGGGCGCACCAGCTTGCGCCACAGCAGCCAGGCTACCAGCAACACCAGCAGATAGCGGCCCGCCTTGAATACCTGCTCAATAAATGCCTGCGACTGCCAGAACGGCAATTCGCTGCGAGCGGGTTCCACATCGTTGAACGGCGTATTCACCACGTTCAACGTGTCGCCACGGCTGCTGGAATAGCCCATCGCTTCACGCACCAGCGATTCCACCTGGGCCAACTGCTCTTTGCTCATGAGCACGGGTTTACCCTCTTGATCGGTACCCAGCGTATTGATCACTACGGCGACCGACAGGCGCTCTACCGCCCCGGCTTTTTGCTGGGTATGGCGGATGGTGCGATCCAGCTCATAGTTGGTGGTTTCATCACGGCGGGTATTCTGCGGCTGGCCGCTGTTGGCATTTGCCGTGGAGGTATTGGCGTTAGCTGGCGTATTCGCTGCTTTTGCGGGTTTGGGCTTTGCGATCGGTGCGGTAACGGGGGCGCTGGGTTGATTGGAAAGGGCACCCGGCACACCGCCGATCGGTTGCCCACCAAGCTGTTCGCTCTGGCTGAGCTGTTTTGAACGTATCGCAGACTTATCCGGGTTCTGGTTAGGCTGATACTGTTCGTCGGTTTGCTCGCGGGTGGCAAAGTCAATCTGTGCGGTGACCTGGGCGCGCACGTTGGCACTGCCGACGATCGGCGCAATGATGGCTTCGATGCGGCGTTGGTAGCGGTTTTCCACGTCGTTGGCATATTTTAGTTGCGCCGCATTGAGGTCGCGCCCGCTGCCGTCGGACTGGGTCAGCAGGCGGCCGGCCTGATCGACGACGGTCACGTTGGCAGGGGGCAAGCTCGCGACGCTGCTGGCTACCATATGCACGATGGCATTGATTTGGCCATCATCCAGCACCCGGCCAGATTGCAGGGTTAGGGTGACCGAGGCTGACGGCGGTTTTTGTTCACGAACAAACAGCGAAGGCTTTGGCAGCGCCAGATGCACACGGGCATTTTGTACCGGCCCCAGTGATTCTATGGTACGCGACAGTTCGCCCTCCAGCGCACGCTGATAGTTGATCTGCTCGCTGAACTGGCTGATGCCAAACTTTTCCTGATCGAGCAGTTCGAACCCGACGGCACCGCCTTTCGGCAACCCCTGTTGTGCCAAACGTAACCGGGTTTCGTGCACCTTTTCTGCCGGGATCATCAGCGCAGAGCCGTTCTCGGTAAAGCGATATGGAATATTCATCTGCGACAGTTGCATGACGATGGCACCGCCGTCGCGATCGCTAAGATTGCTGTACAGCACCCGATAATCTGCACTTTTCACCCATAACAGCAGCGCGACCACGGTGGCGATTGCCGCTGAAGCGGCGATCAACAGTGGAATTTTCGAACTGGCACGCAGGCGCTGCCACATGGCTGAAAAACCATGACTCTGGGCTGCGCTGGTGCTGCTTGAGGTACTCATGCTGACAGGTTCTCAGTATGAGGGTTAGCGTTGTGTGGTGACAAAGCATGCTCCCTGAGACAGATAGCTTTACGGGCTGACGAAAGGGCTTTCCCCCTTCTTTAGGCACGCCATTATTTGCCCTTAAGGCCAATATTGATGGCGCGATAAGCCGGGTTTTTTGCTGCCAATTAAGCGCTTTAAGCGGAATAAGCAGTGCTAGGCTGTACAACAGTGGAAGATGCGCGGCGTATTGAGGTCTCTATGACAATTCAGAGTGTTGAAGGGGTTGTGCAGCAGTTGCAGGCTACGGCGATACAGGCTGGCGGCGTGGCACCGGATAACTCGGTGCAGGGTTCCCGCTTTGCCAGTGAACTGAAGGCTGCGATTAGCAAAATGAGTGACACCCAACAGAGCGCACGCCAGCAGGCGCAGGGTTTTGCATTGGGTGTGCCGGGCATCAGCCTGAATGATGTGATGGTTGATTTGCAGAAATCGTCGGTTTCGCTGCAACTGGGGGTACAAGTGCGTAATAAGCTGGTAGCGGCTTATCAGGATATTATGAATATGCCGGTGTAGTCGAAAAACGCTCGGTGGCGTTGAGTCTGTGCAACATGTCTGAAATTGATTGACAGATGAACAGTAATCAAATGCATTCCCTGGCGTTTAGGTTGCTAATTGGTTGAAAAACAACACGTTCGCAACGTAAAAATAGCTGATAAAACATACTTTTTATGGTCTGAACCATTATCGGTTTCAAGAAGCGCAGAGAGCAATATTTTAGAAATTATATTCAGGTATCAAGTTGTATTGATTAATATATTAAAGAAAGCCTATTTCTTGAACGCCGACGATGTTTTCTGCGCGAAGTACCAATTTTTTTTGCGTCAATGATATTAGAGTGCTTTCTAAAGGAAAATATACACAGTGCCATCAGTGACGCCACCAAAAACTCCATCTCACTACCCTCCATGATAATTGATTAGTGGGGCTAATACTTAAGGTAATCGAACGAACTGTCAATGTAATTATATGAAAATAGGTTTTTTCCTGTTTTTCGTAGGATTTGCCCTGTTTTTTTATTCCATTAGCACAATATGTTTTTCTGATTTATTCAAGAGAAACATACATAATTTAAGTAATTATTAGGTGAAAATATTTATAGTGTTTATGTATTGAACGGAGAGGCGGAAACCCACCAAGCTTTCTAGCAATGAGATAACTGGGTTTTTGCATTTGCCGTGATTGTAGGTGCTGTTGTATTGAACCCAATAGGCAGTGTGAACACCTGTGGAAAAAGGGAGGCAATCCAGAAAGTAGTATCCAAAAGGCACCTTTTTTCACAGATTACTCCTTTGGAAATTTGTTGTTGGTGGGAATGAGGAAGTACAGTGTGGGATTAGGAGGTTCATACAGTAAACAAACTGAAAACTCAACTTAATGTTAAGCATCCGGATAACCTTGATGTTTTAACTAAAAATATACGAATAAATATGATGACAATCAGAGAACCGGCGGTTGTTTTTTTACTGGAACAGAGCGGTTTTTAAGTGATCTGCGTCTGTTTTTTTAATATCTTGAGAGTTATAATTAGTGAGCGAAAAATGATTGAAAGTGGTTTTTACTAATACAAATCATTGCGAGTTGAAGAGACTTTTTTTGGTTAAATATTTCTGACGTAGGGAAAACGATGAGTACAAAAAGTGAGATGAGATGGCGTTTATTCAGTTTTATCATGCTGATTGCGCTAATCCTATTGACGATTGTGCTGGTTAAGTCCAGTTGACATGCAGGGCCAACGCTGGTGGCTACTCTGTCTGACTTTCGGCTTCAGCCACTTGTACTATTCTTCGCGGTTTAATCGTGGCAATGGGGGGCGCGGTTGTTGCGGGTGACATTATCCACTGATGTCTATGTATTACCCCAGGGCACCGCCAAGCGAACATAAAATACCCAATTTGGCAGGGGGATTATCCATACAAGAAAGAATCATGCCTGGAATATTACCTGCCATTTGCGTTATTCAAATACTGGACGTTGATGTTATCACACAGCAGGCTAATAATAGCGTTTGGTGCTATTTCACGCTTAAACGAGAGTATATTGCGCAGGAATTATCTTGGCTGTGGTTCCCCTAATAGCAGAGCCTGATCATGGAACTGCCCGTAGGTGTTGTTGATGACGTTCTGCTGTGTGGACTGCCCAATCAATACTTTCAATTCATCCATGCGCAGTTGTAATAATCGCTTCAATTCGATCTCGTTGTCCAAGATTTGCTGCAACTTGCGGTGCAAGCTTTCCTGTAATTCTGTGGATGATCCGAAGGCATCGGCAAAATCGGCGGTTTTTTCCACGGCTTTAACGTAGACCATTTCCAGTTCAACCAGATCTTCCCATTGGCTGGACTGCGCCAGGGCAATCATTTGGCTGCTCAGGTGGTAAATCTGTTGATAGGCCGATAACAGTCGCTGTTCCATTATACGACCTCCTGTGTAGGTTGATAGTTCGGGCCAATCTGGCGCCAGGCGTCGGCAATGTTTTCCAGCAGTTTGGTGACTTCTTCAATCGCTGCAACATCGTTATGCAGATTGGCCTGCATCAGACGGCGTTTCATATAGTCATATAACGCGGCAAGATGGTCGGCAATTTCCCCGCCATGCTCATGATTAAGCCCACTCTTCAGGCCATTATCGATAATAGTGATCGCTTTCGAAATGGCTTGGCCTTTGCCTGCGATATTTCCCTGATCCAGCAGGATGCGGGCACGCAGCAGGGCGCTGAGTGCCCCGTCGAATAACATCACGATCAACTGGTGCGGGCTGGCACTCATTACGCCGCTTTCGAGACCGATCTTGGCGTAAGCCTGAGTTCCGCTACGGTTATGCATGCTATGTTTACCTAGTTAAAAGCTCTTACTTAGTTGAGAACTGTTGGGTTAAATAACTACTGGTGCCGTTCAGTTTTGACATCATGGCATCCAGTTGGACAAATTGCTGTTTGTAACGCTCAAGGGTGCTTTGAATACTGTCGCTGACGCGGGTGATCTGATCGCTCAGATCTTTGAGATCGCTGTTGATACTCTTGGTGGATTCCTCAATCACGCCATCGGTTTTAATATAGTTCTGTATTTCATGGTGGATCTCGGTGGCCATACCGCTGTCTTTACCGTTACCGGCAAAAAAATTCGCTACCTGTTGCGGTTTTTCTTCAAGCGCCTTTTTCAACTTGTCGCTGTCGAGCTCCAACTTGCCGGTCTTGCTATTGGTGGTAATGCCGAGGTTGCCCAAGCCTTTCAGTTCAGGGTTATCCTGCGCGGCGCTGAGGGCACTTTTAATTGATGACTGAATACCCCGCAGCGTGTAGTCACCGAGCAAGGCACCGTTTTTGCTACTCTGGTTTTCACCACTTTTGACCGGGGTGTATTTAGTCAGGGAATTGAAGGTATCTTGCAGTGCGTTATAGCTATCAACCCAACTCTTGATCTTATCTGCGGAACCGCTCTTATCGGCGCTGATGATCAGGTTTTGCGGCTCGCCGGGTTTGGTGGTGAACTTCAGATCGAGCGTTACCCCCTGCAATGCATCGGCAATGGAGTTGGTGCTGCGGGTAATTTCAGTGCCATTGACGTTGATTTTCGCGTCCTGCCCCTTGGCCGATTCAAACATCGGGTTAGCGCTACCCTTAGCCGGATCGTAATTGAGCACCTCACCCAATTGATCGTCGTTATTAACCTGAAGAGCAATCTGGCTGTTTGCTCCAGAGGTAGACGAGCCGATCGCCAACTTATATTGGTTATCCCCTACGCGCATGATGGTGGCTTTAACACTGGCGTTAGCCGCGTTAATCGCATCGCGCATTTCTACCAGCGAGGTTTGGCCGTCGCTAAGCGAGATGGTCACGCTTTTAGGGGGATAGCCTGCGGTGATGGAAAGGGAGCGATCGGCGGCACCGTCAGTGCCCAATGCGGCAGTTTGATCTTTGATATCGGCCGTGGAAGTCAGGGTTTGTGGCTGAGCCAGTTGCAGCACATCAACGCGGTAGTTGCCCGGCACCGATTTGGCGTTGGTGGTGACACTGAACTGATCGTGAGCGCTGGCGGTGGTGTTGTCAAAGAAGTCAGGTTTGGCTAGGTCTTTACTCAAGTTATCGAACTTTTCTAACGCGCTTCTCAGCGTACCGTAGGCGGTCAGTTTGGCATTATGGCTGCTCTGCTGAGTGGTATAGGGCGTTAGGCGCTGTTGTTCTGCTCGGCTCAGTTTATCCAGCAAACCGTTAAGATCCAGCCCCGAACCGATGCCTAATGAACTGATCGATGCCATTCGTGATTCTCCCAAGGTCAATGAATTATGCACTTTCAGCGTTATCGGCTCAGTAGCAGAAAAGTTTACGGCAAAATCAGAAAATCGATGGCGCAGTAGAAGAGGGAAAAGCGGCGTTATTTGCGCCATTGCCGAAAAATAAAAAAAATTTAAAGGTTGCAGAAGGAGCGCCGATACCTGAAGGGACGGTGATTGACGCCGTGGCGAAATAAACCCAGACCTTTTAATTGTGAATGCGAATATACCCTAAATAATCCGAGTTGCTTGTAGGCGACAGAGCGCAGCCAACGTCCAAGCAACTTGAAGTATGACGGGAATATCGCAGCTGATTCGTAAGGAAAGCAAACTATGGCACAAGTCATTAATACCAACAGCCTGTCACTGATGGCGCAGAATAACCTGAATAAATCTCAATCTGCCCTGGGTACGGCGATTGAGCGTCTCTCTTCTGGTTTGCGTATCAACAGCGCGAAAGATGATGCGGCAGGTCAGGCGATTTCAAACCGCTTCACCGCGAATATCAAGGGGCTGACTCAGGCTTCCCGTAATGCTAACGACGGTATCTCTCTGGCGCAGACCACCGAAGGCGCGCTGAACGAGGTGAACAACAACCTGCAGAACATCCGTCGTTTGACCGTGCAGGCGCAGAACGGCTCCAACTCTTCCAGTGACTTGCAGTCGATCCAGGATGAAATCTCACAGCGCCTGAACGAGATCAACCGCATCTCCGCACAGACCGACTTTAACGGCGTGAAAGTACTGAGCAGCGATCAGAAACTGACCATTCAGGTGGGCGCTAACGATGGTGAAACCATTGATATTAGTCTGGAAAATATCAATGCCAAAACGCTAGGCTTGGATAAGTTCAGCGTTGCTGATGGCATTGATACCAGCAAGGTTGGCGCTACCGCACTGACTGCTATTGATAAGATGGGCGCTCCGTCTATCCAGGCTGATGGCAACGCTGCGGCAAAAACCAGTGATGGTAAATTGTACGCTGTGGGCAGTAACTACTTCGTACAAGCTACCGATGGTGGCATCTATGATGCGACGGTGGGTAGTGACGGTAAAGTGACATGGAGCTCTACTGCGGTAACGACTGAAACAACCACCGATATGGCGGAAGTGGCTCAGGTCAAAGTGGGTAGCACCACCGTCAGCGGCCTGAGTGGGACTGATGCACTGCATAGCTATACCGATGCGACGGGCAAAGCAGGATATATGGTCAAAGGTAAAGATGCTGATGGTAACGACACTTACTTCAGCGCGACTGTTGATGCATCGGGCGCAGTGACCAAAGGTGCTCAGCAGTCTGCCCAGTCCAAAACGACCGATCCGCTGGCGACGCTGGATAAAGCGCTTTCTCAGGTGGATTCCCTGCGTTCTTCTCTGGGTGCGGTACAGAACCGTTTCGATTCGGTGATCAATAACCTGAATAGTACCGTGAATAACCTGTCGTCTTCCCAATCCCGCATTCAGGATGCTGACTACGCGACCGAAGTGTCTAACATGAGCCGCGCCAACATCCTGCAACAGGCGGGGACGTCAGTGTTAGCACAGGCCAACCAGTCAACTCAGAACGTATTGAGCCTGCTGCGTTAATCGATCTTCCCTATCTTATCACCCCGCGCTTTTAGCGGGGTTAATGAGATGGTCACCCCCACCCTGTGAGCGGTACGCTGACAGGGTGTTTTTTTATGCCAGCTCGCCAGCGTTAGCCTACATGACACAAATAAAGCCGGTTTTATACGGTTGTTCTACCGATTGGTATTTTGCCCTTGTGGATAATGGATATGACCCTCTGATTTGCAGGTTTAGACATCGTGAGCGATCTATATACCGCCGAAGGCGTCATGGACAAAAATTTTCTCTGGCAGCGCTACGTTCCGCTGGTACGCCACGAGGCGCTACGCCTACAGGTCAGGCTGCCCGCCAGCGTGGAGCTCGACGATCTGCTGCAAGCCGGGGGAATAGGGCTGCTGAACGCCGTTGAACGCTACGACGCCCTGCAAGGAGCGGCTTTCACCACCTACGCGGTGCAACGTATCCGGGGAGCGATGCTTGACGAACTGCGCAGCCGCGACTGGGTACCACGCAGCGTGCGGCGCAATGCCCGTGAAGTGTTAAAAGTGATGCAGCAACTGGAACAGCGGCATGGCCGCCCGGCCAGTGAGAGGGAAGTCGCCCAGGTGTTGGAGATTCCCTTGGATGAGTATCGTCAGATCCTCTTGGACACCAACAACAGCCAGCTCTTTTCTTACGATGAATGGCGGGAAGAACATGGCGATAGCCTGGAAGCCGTGCTGGCAGGGCATGAAGAGGGCAATCCGCTGCATCAATTGCTGGAGGGCAATCTGCGCCAGCGGGTAGTGGACGCCATTGAGGCGCTGCCGGAACGCGAAAAAATGGTGCTGACGCTGTATTACCAGGAAGAGTTGAACCTGAAGGAGATTGGTGCAGTGCTCAATGTGGGCGAATCGCGAGTCAGCCAGTTGCACAGTCAGGCGATCAAACGCCTGCGCGCGCGCCTGGCCAATGATGTTTGACGTTGATACAGCCTGCGTTTTTTCAACCTGATGTCTGAAACGGATTGCAAACTATGCCGGGAATAACATCGAAAAAGCGGCCGCTCAGCCGCTACCTGAAAGATTATAAACACAGCCAGACCCACTGTTCTCAGTGCGCTAAGGTGCTTGAGCGCATAGCGCTGGTGTTCCGTGGCAAAATTATCAGTAAAGAAACCATCGCCCGGATGGATCAGCAGATTGACGAGCAGGTCTGGTGCAATCTGCAACGCGAACTGTCCGCGCTGTGCCGTTTCTGTAGCGAAATCGCGTATAACAGCGATCCCAGCTACTTCGATATTATGGCGTTTAAACAGTATCTGTTTGAACAGACCGAGATGAGCCACAGCACTATCCGCGAATACGTCGTGCGCCTGCGTCGGTTGGATGAAATGCTGGTGGCACACAACTATCCTACCGAGCGGTTTGCCAAGGGGATCAGCTACCAGCGTATTGTTGACGACCTGCCATCGGCGGCGCACGCCAACTACCGCATCGCGCTGCGCAAATACGATCAGTATCTGGCCTGGCAGAAGAGCTACTGACACCTGAACTCGCAAAGCCTATCAGATGGGCTCTGCGAGTGCCTGTTGGCGAACGGGGGTTATACCGCGTTATTTTGTTGCCGATCAGATCATTACCGCATTATCTCCCACCACGAATAAAGAGTGATTATTCAGAGCACATCTGATAAATCTATGCTTTGGATGTCTTTATTTTTATTCCCTGGGGGAAGTTGTGAATCTGCAACAGCAACTGGCGCAGTTCCCGCGCCTGGATTTGGTTGGCTCAGCCACACCGCTCGAAAAGTTATCTCGCCTTTCTGATTATCTCGGTCGCGAAATCTACATCAAACGTGACGATGTCACGCCGATGGCGATGGGCGGTAACAAGCTGAGAAAGTTGGAATTCTTGGCCGCTGACGCGTTGCGTCTGGGGGCCGATACCTTGGTCACCGCCGGTGCTATTCAGTCAAACCATGTGCGCCAGACGGCAGCGGTGGCGGCCAAACTGGGCCTGCACTGCGTGGCGCTGCTGGAAAATCCGATTGATACCAAAGCGGAAAACTACCTCAGCAACGGTAACCGCCTGCTGCTCGATCTGTTCAACGTGGATGTCGTGATGTGCGATGCCTTGCACGATCCGCAGACACAGTTGGCGGACTTGGCGACTCGCCTGGAAGCGCAGGGGTTCCGGCCCTATGTGGTACCGGTCGGGGGATCTAACGCGCTGGGGGCATTAGGCTATGTGCAATGTGCCCTGGAAATTGCCGCACAACGCGGTAAGACAGCCTTCAGTTCGATCGTCGTGGCGTCTGGCAGCGCGGGTACTCATGCCGGTTTGGCCGTTGGCCTGCAACAGTTGTTGCCGGAAAGCGAACTGATTGGCGTAACCGTTTCGCGCAAAGTGATCGATCAGTTGCCAAAGGTTGAGCAAATCCAGCAAGCGTTGGCGTGTTCACTGGGCATTGAGGCATTGGCGCCGATCACCCTGTGGGACGACTATTTTGCGCCGCAATACGGCATGCCGAATGATGAAGGTATGGCGGCGGTGCAACTGCTGGCGCAGCAGGAAGGGGTGCTGCTCGATCCGGTTTATACCGGCAAAGCCATGGCTGGCCTGATTGACGGTATCGCCCAGAAACGTTTCCGCGACGAAGGCCCGATCCTGTTTATTCATACCGGTGGAGCACCCGCGCTGTTTGCTTATCACCCACAGGTGTGAGATGAGGTATACCTCATAGGAGATATATCCGTTTTATACCCTTCATACTTCAAGTTGCTTGGGTGTTGGCTGCACTCTTTCACCCTGGTCACATAGTTCGCTATGCTCCCAGGGATTCATTCGTTTGCCGCCTACAAGCAACTCGAATTATTTTGGGTATACACAGAATGTTGATATATTCCACTTTGAACTATATTTATTAATTTATATTCCTTTATGCAGTCAAAATGACTGTTAAAGTCCTGATATCAAAAAGATAAACAACTGATGGGGTGTCTATGGTCTTTTCTAAAATCCGTCGTCAATGCCTGCTGGGCGTGATGGCTGTTGCGCTGGTCACCGGGTTGAACGTGAAAACCTATGCGGCTGATAATCTGCTCGATCAGGTCAAACATCGCGGTACGCTGATTGTTGGGCTGGAAGGCACCTATCCGCCGTTCAGCTTCCAGGGTGAAGACGGCAAACTCACCGGTTTTGAAGTGGACTTCGCCAACGCGCTGGCAGAACGCCTGGGTGTGAAGGCCAAGCTGAATCCAACCAAATGGGATGGCATGTTGGCGTCGCTGGAATCCAAGCGTATCGACGTGGTGATTAACCAGGTCACGATCTCCGACGATCGCAAGAAAAAATACGATTTCTCAACGCCTTATACCGTCTCCGGTATTCAGGCGCTGGTGAAAAAAGGTAACGAAGGCAAAATTACCAAGGCTGAGGAGCTGAAAGGTAAGAAAGTCGGGGTTGGTCTGGGCACTAACTACGAGCAATGGCTGCGTGAAAATGTGCAGGGCGTTGATGTGCGCACTTACGATGATGACCCAACCAAATACCAGGATCTGCGCGTAGGCCGTATTGATGCCATTCTGGTCGATCGCCTGGCGGCGCTGGATCTGGTGAAGAAAACCAGCGATACGCTGGCCGTGGCCGGTTCGGCATTCTCCCGTCAGGAAGCGGGTGTTGCGGTGCGTAAAAACAACCCGGAACTGTTGGCTGCTATCAATCAGGCGATTGCCGAAATGCAGAAAGACGGGACGTTGGCGAAGATCTCTGAAAAATGGTTTGGCGCGGACGTAACTAAATAATGCATGAGAGTATTCAACTGGCGCTGGATTCAGCGCCATTTTTATTAAAAGGTGCCCTGTTGACTCTCCAACTCAGCTTGGGGGGCATGGCACTGGGGTTAATGCTTGGTTTTCTGTTGGCGCTGATGCGCCTTTCGCCATTGTGGCCGGTGTCCTGGTTATCTCGCATTTATGTCTCGCTGTTCCGTGGTACTCCGCTGATCGCCCAACTGTTTATGATCTATTACGGTCTGCCGCAATTTGGCATTGAGCTGGATCCTTTCCCGGCGGCGCTGATTGGCCTTTCGCTCAATACCGCGGCTTATACTTCGGAAACCCTGCGTGCGGCGATCTCCTCGATCGACAAAGGGCAGTGGGAAGCGGCTGCCAGTATCGGCATGACGCCGTGGCAGACGATGCGCCGGGTGATCCTGCCGCAGGCCGCCCGTACTGCATTGCCACCGTTGGGTAACAGCTTTATCGGGCTGGTCAAGGATACTTCGCTGGCGGCGACCATTCAGGTGCCGGAGTTGTTCCGGCAGGCGCAGTTGATCACTTCACGCACGCTTGAGGTGTTCGCGATGTATCTGGCGGCATCGCTGATCTATTGGGTGATGGCAACCTTGCTTTCTGCGTTGCAAAATCGCTTGGAAGCGCACGTTAACCGTCAGGATCAGGAGTAACCGATGAGTGCCATTGAAGTAAAGCAGTTGGTCAAACAGTTCAAAGGGAACACGGTGCTGCACGGTATCGATCTTGAGGTGAACTCCGGCGAAGTGGTGGCGATTATCGGGCCGAGCGGTTCCGGCAAAACCACCTTGCTGCGTAGCATCAACCTGCTGGAAGTGCCCGAATCAGGCACGATCCGCGTGGGGGATATCGAGATTGACGGTTCACGCCCGCTGAGCAAGCAGAAACATCAGGTACGCGCCCTGCGCCAGCAGGTGGGGTTTGTCTTCCAGAGCTTCAACCTGTTTCCGCACCGTTCGGTGCTGGAAAACATCATTGAAGGGCCGGTGATAGTTAAAGGGGAGACGAAAGCTATTGCAGAAGAACGTGCCCGCGCATTGTTGGCCAAGGTTGGGCTGAGCGGCAAAGAGCAGGCTTACCCTAAACGCCTTTCCGGTGGCCAGCAGCAGCGCGTGGCGATTGCCCGTGCGTTGGCGATGCAGCCGGCGGTGATTCTGTTTGATGAACCGACCTCGGCGCTTGATCCAGAACTGGTGGGCGAGGTGCTCAACACCATCCGTGCGCTGGCCGAAGAGAAGCGCACCATGGTGATTGTGACGCACGAAATGAGCTTTGCCCGCGACGTTGCCGATCGCGCCATCTTTATGGATCACGGCCGCATTGTTGAGCAGGGGCCAGCGAAAGAGCTGTTCGCCAACCCGCAGCATCAGCGTACCAAACAGTTTCTGGATAAGTTTCTTAATCAATAGCCAGTGGTTTTAAGCTGGTAAGAAATGAAGCGCCCCCTTCCTTTTGGTTGGGGGCGTTTTACGGTTAATCAAACGCGTAAGAAAGCTCACAGACCACGTCTTTTGCACTGCTGATCTTTTCAATGCCTCCCGCTGATTCGGAAACGGTGATCACGCCGTGCTGGTGATCGCCATCCAGCATACCTTTCTTGATGATGCCAACCTCACTGTCTCCTCGCCCAGCGCGGATGCTCTCGGTGGCGATAACGCGTACGTCTCCTGCCGGAGTATTAATCTCGATCAGATCCTCAGACAAAACGTTAACGATCGCCTCTTTGGTGTTGAGGCTGGCCGGTGATTCAAAGGTAGTGATAAACCGCGTGCCCACATAGACTCCCGCAGCGCCCATGGCCGTGGCGGCTTTTGCCGTTTTCTGGTTATAGATGCCGCCCGCGGCAATCACTGGGATCTTAACCACATCGGTGACCTGAGGCAGCAGGGCCAGAGTACTGATGCGGTGTTCGCTCAGGTGGCCCCCGGCCTCATGCCCGGTGATGATAATCGCGTCCACCCCCATCTTTTCTGCCAGTATCGAGTTCTCAACCGTTGGTGAAATTTCGCGGTGAATCACGATAACACCGGCCTCTTTCAGCCTGCGAATGTACTTCTCGCCTTTGGTGATATCTTTGCCGCTGGTAATGACGATATTAATATTCTCTTGCAGGATCACTTCCAGCAAGGGTTCTGCATATTGAAAGCTGATCTCGACGCCCTCAATCGGCAGCAGGTAGTTAACGGCAAAGGGTTTATCCGTTAATGCTCGGGTTTTAATGATTTCCTGACGAAAATCCTCTGTAGTTTTAGCGATCCCGCCATCGGCCACTTTTCGCCCGGCATTTGGGCCTAATACGCCCAAACCCCCGGCATTGGAAACCGCAGCCGCAAGTTCAGCCGAGTTTAGCCACACCATAGAAGCCTGAATCACCGGCGTATCGATGCCTAATAGTGCTTGTAGTTTCATCATTCCATTCCTCACATTACAATTAATCAGCGGTAAATCACGGCGCTGGCATGAAGTTTGTTATTGCCGGAGACAGAAATAATTCTGTAGTGGCTGGCGTTTTTCGCTTTGGCTTGTTGCGCAATGCCCTTTTCAACCTCGTTCAGCGTTGTCATTGCTGAAACCGTCACGCTACCCACGCGGTGCAGATTTTGCGGCTGTGTTTGTTGCGGTTGTGCCGCCAAAGCTGATGCTGAGAACAGGCAGGCGGCAATGGCCAGGTTTACGGTGGTTTTTTTCATGTGCAATATCCTTTTAATAGTTAAAACAACAAGATGTGTTACTTTTCAATTTTCGTAACGTTTGTTATTTAAACCCTACGTGAAGAATCAGCCTTGTGCAATATTTTTTTGTAATGATCATTATTTTAATTTAGAATAGCGCTTGTTCTCAGGGTGAGGCTTTATCATGATCGTTCCATCAAGGGTTCAGGAGCCGTGGAGATGAGTAAAAATCTAAAAGAGGTGAGCGTGCGCGGCAGACCGAAAAAATTTGATCGCGATAGCGTACTGGAAAAGGCGATGAACCTGTTCTGGCGCTTTGGCTATGAGCCTACATCGATGTCTGAACTGATTGAAGGCACGGGAACCAAACCTTCTTCGCTGTACGCGGAGTTCGGCAGCAAGGAGGGGTTATTTTGCGCGGCGGTGGAAAAGTATCTGGCGACTTACGGCCAGGCCAGAGATGCGATCCTCGATCAGGACCAACTGCCATTGCCGCAGGTGATTGAACAATTGCTGCGCGCGAGCGTTGAATGGTTCACTGACGCCGAGATGCCTCCCGGCTGTTTTATGGTGGCAGCAACCTTTGGCATGTCTGCCACGGATGACGCGTTATTCCGCCAACTTAGCCAGCAGCGAAATTCCGCCGAAAAAAAGGTGATTGAATGCCTTGAATGCCGTGTTGGCCAAGGAGAACTTCCGGATAACACGAATTGTGCTTTATTAGGGAAGTATATCGTTAACGTTATTCAGGGCATGTCAGTGCAGGCGCGTAATGGCGCAACCCGAGACGAACTTTCCGGGCTGGTGGATATCTTTATGAGCCAGTGGAATGCGATTGCTGCTGCCTAAAGCGGGGAGTGAACTGCGGTTGAAGGTCAGGCAGCCAGATGGCTGCCTGACTTTTAACTAGCGTTGACTGGCGTATTTAGGTGAACGTGGGCCATAAAGGATACCGCCATCTTGCCCGGCGGCAAGCAGACGCGTATTGGTAATGGCACCAATATCGTATCCTTTGTCGCTGATGGTATTAACGACCTGTGCAACAGCCGCAGTAATCAGCATCCCAACAAGACCGCCACCGGAATTGTTGTTGTTTTCGTTGCTGGAGGCGGTAGCGCTGCCCGCCCACAACTGTTTACCGGTGCGCAGATCGACCAGTTTGGCATTGACGGTGACACGGGTTTCGCTGTCGATCACGATATAGCTGGTGCCGTATTGGGTCACATCCAGGTACAGCACGGCGTCAGCGCCGAAGATCTTATGCAGTTTCTGAGTGCTGACCGCACGGATATCGTTAGCATTGGTCAAACCATTCTGCTGGAAGGTTTCTTCCACGACGGCGACGGGCAGCACGTAGTAGCCCGCTTCTGCTAGCGGCAAGGTAGCGCTAGAAAGTACGCTGTGGCTGGCTTTGATATCAGGAGACTGACTGATCGGTGGTAGTACCAGAATCGATTTCGGCTTGCTGGCGTGGAAGGCAGCGTAGTCGTAAGGGGCTTTCTTGGCGCAACCCGCCAGCAGCAGTACGGCAACTGCCGCCAAAAGACCTAATGCACGTTTCATTTGAAACTCCCTTTATCTTTGCTCATCAGGAAATCCATAAACGGTGCTGATTCTGGAAACAGTGATTTTTCGGTATTGAATTCAGCCATTGCCAGTTCGGTTCTGCCGGTTTTCACGTACAACATACCGAGGTGAGCATGTAAACCCGGCGGTACGGCCTGACCTTTCGCGCGGGATTTTTCGAGGATCTCTTTTAACGAGGCGATCTGCTCTTCCGGGCTGGAAGCGTCCTGCTGATAATATTGGTATACCGTCTTCTGATAGCCATCCCAGTTGTAAAGAGGTTTTTCGGGCGTAGCACAGCCGCCCAGCAGAGTGGCTGCCAGCAGCACTCCGCCAATTTTTTTATTAATCATCATGATTCTTTTTTATAATCCGTTAGTGGGTTGGGCGCCATGCACCACTTTCAATCCCTGCAACCAGGTTGTTCACCGCTTCGCGCACGGCCAAGTCCAACACTTTACCGTTCAAGGTCGAGTCGTAGCTTGCCGTACCACCAAAACCGATCACTTCACGGTTCGACAAGGTGTATTCCCCGGCGCCTTGGCTGGAGTAAACGACTTCAGAGGTTTGCACGTTAACCACGTTCAGATTGACTTTGGCATAAGCAACCTGTGATTTACCGCGGCCCAGAATGCCCCACAGTTGCTGATCGCCCACTTCCTTGCGACCGAACTCGGTGACATCACCGGTGATCACATAACTTGCGCCTTTCAGGGTCTGTTGCTGGCCCTTGATACCGGCTTCGGCTTTCAATTCATCCATATTGGCGCGATCCAGTACGTTGAAACGGCCAGTTTGTTGCAGATGGGTGATCAGGATGGTTTTTGACTGGTTGCCCAGGCGATCAACGCCATCGGAAAAAACACCGTTCATATAGCTGGAGCGGTTATCAAATTTGCCGACAGAGATTGGGCTGCGTACACCTTGATAACTGGTGTTATAGGACGCGACCTTGGGTACTTCGAGCGAACGCGAAGATTCGGTAGCACAACCTGCCAATAGGCTGGTTAGGGTAAGGGAACAAATAATGAGTGATTTTTTCATCGAAATGAAATCTCTCCATGATGAGCAATTCGGGAAATACTCCCCATGTATAATTACAGGCGAGTTATTTAGATAATGTATATTTATGTGAGGTATCAGTATGCTTTAGTAAACGTGATAGTTTCACGGTGCACATCCTACCAGAAAGATGTTTCTTAAAGGATAACGCCGTGCACTTTATATAACATTTTTATCGCATAACGGGATGAGTCTTTTCGGAGATCCCCAGTCACTCGGTTTTCTGAGCTCCTGGGGATTTTTACTGATTGTGGAAATTAACCAATCGTCATCAGGCTGGCGTTGCCACCCGCAGCGGCGGTGTTGACGCTTAATGAACGTTCGATCAACAGGCGCTCCAGCAGAATATGGGTTTCGCCGTGGGCGAAGCCTTGCACCGAGACAATCGCACCGCTGCGCTGGGCAACCTGCTCGCACAGGGTGCGTAGCTGGTCGGCATCACCGTGGTAGATCGCGGCATCAAACTCCACCTTATCCTGTTGCCAGTCCTTGCTGAAGCTGATGCGTGCCTGCACGGTGGCGGGCAGGCGGCGGAACAACGTGCGTTGCAACTCGGCCTCCGGCCACAGCACCTGGCTGCCCACTGCCAGCACGGCAGCTAACTGGGTCAACGCATCGGCCTCGTTATCGGCCAGACACAGCACGCGTTCACGCGGCAGTAGGGCGTAAGTGTTGCGCTCCCCGGTCGGGCCCGGCAGCGGGCGCACGGTGCCGCCTTGACCAAGCTCGGCATACTGCTGTGCCAACGCTGCCAGTTCGGGCTGGTTTTCGGCAACGGCCCACTGTTCCAACGCCTGATGCGCGGCCAGCAGTGCCGGGCGCGCCGTGGCTTCCAACGGGCGTTCGCTATCCTGACGGTTTAGCGTGCGTTGTACCGCATCCATTGGGCGACTGGCGAGCAGGCGATACAGATAGAGCGGGCCACCGGCTTTCGGGCCAGTGCCGGACAGGCCTTCACCGCCAAACGGTTGTACGCCAACCACTGCGCCAACCATATTGCGGTTAACGTACAGGTTGCCGACTTTGGCGTTGCCGGTTACGCGGGCGATGGTTTCATCGATACGCGTATGAATGCCCAACGTCAGGCCATAACCGGCGGCGTTGATCTGCTCAACCAGCTTGTCCAGATTGGCGCGCTGATAACGTACTACGTGCAATACCGGGCCAAAGATCTCTTTTTGCAGTTCATCGAAGCTTTCCAGTTCGATCAGCGTTGGCTTAACAAAGGTGCCGCGCGCCCACTCTTTTTCATCCTGCACGTTGTCTTTGGCAGCCTGATAAACCATGCGGCCTTTGGCTCGCATGGCTTGAATATGGCGCTCAATACCGGTTTTGGCTTCAATATCAATCACCGGGCCGATATCGGTAGCCAGGCGTTCCGGGTTGCCCATGCGGCATTCGGCCATGGCTCCGCGCAGCATTTGCAGCGTGTGCTCCGCCACATCCTCCTGAATGCACAGGATGCGCAGGGCAGAGCAGCGTTGGCCCGCGCTGTCGAAGGCGGAAGCCACCACGTCGGTTACCACCTGTTCGGTCAGTGCGGAAGAGTCGACGATCATCGCGTTCAGGCCACCGGTTTCGGCGATCAACGGCGTTGGGCGGCCCTGTGGATCCAGGCGGCCAGCGATACTGCGTTGCAGAATACCGGCCACGTCGGTGGAACCGGTGAACATCACGCCACGCACGCGGGCGTCGTTAACCAATAGTGAGCCTACGGTTTCACCCTGGCCTGGAAGCAACTGCAATACGCCCTGAGGAATACCGGCCTCCAGCAGGATCCGTACCGCCTGTGCGGCCACCAGCGGGGTTTGCTCGGCCGGTTTAGCCAGCACGCTGTTACCTGCGGCGAGCGCGGCAGCAATCTGGCCAGTGAAGATCGCCAGTGGGAAGTTCCACGGGCTGATGCACACCACTGGGCCGAGCGGGCGATGGCTGTCGTTGGCGAAGTCGTCACGCACCTGGCCCGCGTAGTAGTGTAGGAAATCAACCGCTTCACGCACTTCGGCGATGGCGTTGTTGAACGTTTTACCGGCTTCACGCACCAGAATGCCGAGCAGGCTCTGCATCTGGCTTTCCATCAGTTCTGCGGCGCGTTCCAGAATAGCGGCACGCTCAGTGGGTGGGGTGGCAAACCAGATTGGCCCGGCGGCAGCGGCGGCATCGAGCGCACGGCTGACTTCACCTTCGGTGGCTTCACGCACGTAACCGACGATATCGCCCGGTTCAGCAGGGTTGAGCACCGGTTGTTCCGCGCCCTGATCCAGAGCGGCATCAATCATCGGTTCTGCACGCCACGGCTGCGCTGCGCTGGTGAGCAACGAACTGGACAGCGAAGCCAAACGTTGTTCGTTGGAGAGATCCAACCCGCTGGAGTTGACGCGTTTGTCGCCATACAGCTCACGTGGCAACGGAATGCGCGGATGCGGCAGGCCGATTTGGCCTTCGCTGGCTGCCAGCGCTTCAACGGCGCTGACCGGATCGGCCACCAGTTCATCCAACGGCAAGGTAGCATCGGCGATACGGTTAACAAACGAGGTATTGGCCCCGTTTTCCAGCAGACGACGCACCAGATAGGCCAGCAGGGTTTCATGCGTACCGACCGGGGCATAAATGCGGCAAGGGCGGTTCAGCTTGCCATCGGCCACTTTACCCACCACCTGTTCGTACAGCGGTTCCCCCATGCCGTGCAGGCACTGGAATTCATACTGTCCTGGATAGTAGTTGTTACCGGCCAGATGGTAGATGGCGCTCAGCGTGTGGGCGTTGTGGGTGGCAAACTGCGGGTAAATCAGGTTCGGTACCGCCAGCAGTTTACGGGCGCAGGCCAGATAGGAGACGTCGGTATACACCTTGCGGGTATAAACCGGATAACCTTCCAGGCCATCCATCTGGGCGCGTTTGATTTCGCTATCCCAGTAAGCACCTTTCACCAGGCGGATCATCAGGCGACGGCGGCTGCGGCTGGCCATATCGATCACCGCATCAATAGCAAACGGGCAGCGCTTCTGGTAAGCCTGGATCACGAAGCCAATGCCGTTCCAACCGGCCAACTGCGGCTCAAAGCACAGCTTTTCCAGCAGATCGAGCGAGATCTCCAGACGATCGGCTTCTTCGGCGTCAATATTGATGCCAATATCATACTGGCGCGCCTGTAAGGTCAGCGACAGCAGGCGCGGATACAGCTCTTCCATCACGCGATCGTACTGCGCGCGGCTGTAGCGCGGGTGCAGCGCCGAAAGCTTGATCGAGATACCTGGGCCTTCATAGATGCCACGGCCGTTAGAGGCTTTGCCGATGGCGTGGATCGCCTGCTGATAGGAAACCAGATACGCCTGTGCATCGGCTTCGGTCAGTGCTGCTTCGCCGAGCATGTCATACGAATAGCGGAAACCTTTGTCTTCCAGCTTGCGGGCGTTAGCCAGCGCTTCGGCGATGGTTTCACCAGTGACAAACTGCTCGCCCATCAGGCGCATCGCCATATCCACGCCTTTGCGGATCAATGGCTCGCCGCTCTTGCCGATAATCCGGTTCAGCGAGCTCGACAGGTTGGTTTCATTGTGGGTAGACACCAGCTTGCCGGTAAACAGCAGGCCCCAAGTGGTGGCGTTGACGAACAACGACGGGCTGCGGCCAAGGTGAGAATGCCAGTTGCCGTTGCTGATTTTGTCGCGGATCAACGCATCGCGCGTCGGTTTGTCTGGGATACGCAGCAGCGCTTCCGCCAGGCACATCAGTGCCACGCCTTCCTGTGAAGACAGCGAAAACTCCTGTAGCAACCCTTGCACCATACCGGCGCGGCCGATGGCCGTTTTCTGGTTGCGCATCTTCTCGGCAATGCCATACGCCAACTTGTGGGTGGCTTGGGCCAGATCGGCCGGTAACCGCGCCTGCTCAAGCAGCATCGGCACCGCTTCAGTTTCCGGGCGACGATAGGCGGCGGTAATGGCAGCCCGAGCGACGGACTGCGGCAGGATCTGCTCGGCAAATTCCAGGAATGGCTGATGGGACTCTTCGTAGGTTTGCGGCATAATGTCGTCCGCTTCGGCCAGCCCGGCAGCGGCGAGCGCTGGGAGCTCGGGAATATCGGAACCGTTTTCGAGGCGCTCGAGATAATTAAAAATGGCTTGCTTGATTAACCAGTGCGGTGTGCGATCGATACGTTGTGCCGCGCTTTTAATCCGGTCGCGTGTGGCTTCATCAAGCTTTACGCCCATAGTGGTAGTGGCCATGCCAATCCAACTCCTGTGTGTAGAACCTATCCCAGCAGGCCTAACGTGCAGAGAAGCCTGCTGGGATAGGTTCGTGGATAGGTTGTGTCATTAATGCGGACAATATCCAGCATGTTGCAACTTTGTGCAACCTTGTTAAATCAGGCTCATGAGCGAAGTGTGATTTCAATCGGTTTTTTAACATGAAACGACGACAGGTTTCTTGCGGGTATCGGTAGCGGTTTGTCAGCTATTGCGCTATTTCCCTGCTTTAGACAGGGTTAAAAGAGAGGTGCAACTCATTTTGTGATTGATGGGTGCAACCAGTGGAGGGGGTAAATGTGACGCAGGGTAAACTTTGTGTAACTTTTTTGTTAAATATCTTGTTGGTTGTTGATAGCGTCATCTAGGATAGCCAACGTTTAGGCAATACCGGGCAGAAACTCTATTCACCCGCCCAGCTTCCGGCACTTTGGTGGGTGAAATACATCGCATCGCAAACTGCGTGAATAAAAATACCCGATAGATTTCAAGCGGTGGCCGACAGCGCTGCGGCCTGAAAGATGAAGGGAATAATGAAAGTGGAGAGTGGAATGACAATGAGCACACCAATGCTGGTGACCTTCCTGGTGTACATTTTCGGGATGATCTTAATCGGCTTACTCGCCTACCGGGCGACCAACAACTTTGATGATTATATTCTGGGTGGCCGCAGCCTGGGCAGCGTGGTTACCGCGCTTTCCGCCGGGGCATCCGACATGAGTGGCTGGCTGCTGATGGGCTTGCCGGGCGCGATCTTCCTTTCGGGCATTTCGGAAAGCTGGATTGCCATCGGCCTGACGATTGGTGCTTACTTCAACTGGAAGCTGGTGGCCGGTCGGTTGCGTGTGCATACCGAAGCCAACAACAACGCTTTGACGCTGCCAGACTATTTCACCAGCCGTTTTGAAGACAACAGCAAGCTGCTGAGGATTATTTCCGCCATCGTCATTCTGGTGTTTTTCACCATTTATTGTGCTTCCGGCATCGTTGCCGGTGCGCGTCTGTTTGAAAGCACCTTCGGTATGAGCTATGCCACCGCGCTGTGGGCCGGTGCGGCCGCGACCATCCTTTACACCTTTATCGGTGGGTTCCTGGCGGTCAGTTGGACCGATACCGTGCAGGCCAGCCTGATGATTTTTGCGCTGATCCTCACGCCAGTAATCGTGATTTTCGCCGTTGGCGGGATCGACAGTTCGATGCTGGTGATTGCCGCTAAAAACCCGGCCAACGTCGATATGATGAAAGGGCTGAATTTTGTCGCCATCCTGTCGCTGATGGGTTGGGGGCTGGGGTATTTCGGCCAGCCGCACATTCTGGCGCGTTTCATGGCAGCGGATTCCCACCGTACTATCCGCAGCGCACGCCGTATCAGTATGACCTGGATGATCCTGTGTCTGGCTGGCACCATTGCCGTGGGCTTCTTCGGTATTGCCTATTTTGCCAATAACCCGGAACTGGCGGGGAATGTTTCACAAAACGGTGAGCGGGTCTTTATCGAGCTGGCGATGTTGCTGTTCAACCCTTGGATTGCCGGTATTCTGCTGTCGGCGATTCTGGCTGCGGTGATGAGTACCCTGAGCTGCCAGTTGCTGGTGTGTTCAAGTGCCATCACGGAAGATTTATACAAAGCCTTCCTGCGTAAAGGTGCCAGCCAGCGTGAACTGGTATGGGTGGGGCGTGCCATGGTGCTGGTGGTTGCCCTGGTGGCAATTGCTCTGGCAGCGGACCCGGAAAACCGCGTACTGGGCTTGGTCAGCTACGCTTGGGCAGGTTTCGGTGCTGCATTTGGCCCGGTGGTGTTGATCTCGGTAATGTGGTCACGCATGACCCGCAACGGCGCACTGGCTGGCATGCTGGTGGGGGCGATCACCGTGATCGTCTGGAAGCAGTATGCCTGGCTGGATCTGTATGAAATCATCCCGGGTTTCCTGTTTGGCAGTATCTCTATCGTGCTGGTCAGCCTGATGGGCCGTAAGCCTTCGGCAACGATAACCGAACGTTTTGATCTGGCTGAAGCCGAATTTAAAACGGTGTAATGCCTGTTTAACCTCTCCCTGACCATCGGGGAGAGGTTTCAACATCCCCCTTCCTGCACCGCTCTCCTGCGCTCGCTGTAACAACTGGCGACATTTGATTAGAAAAAATCACGCATCTGGCTCTTGTATTTCTCTTCATCATAATGATAATCACTATCGTTCTTGTTTACTTTTCTTTACATTGACTGCTGCTGGATAACTCGCGTGCCAGCGCCTTTTCAGGGGTTACTCATTTATGTTTGTTCCCTTCCTTATCATGTTCCGTGAGGGGTTGGAGGCCGCGCTGATCGTCAGCCTGATCGCCAGCTATCTGAAGCGTACTCAACGTGGCCAATGGCTTGGCGTCATGTGGATTGGGGTGATGGTTGCCGCCGCTCTGTGCTTGGCGCTAGGCATCTTCATCAATGAAACCACCGGCGAATTCCCGCAAAAACAGCAGGAACTGTTCGAAGGGCTGGTAGCGATAGTGGCAGTCTGCATTCTGACCTATATGGTGTTCTGGATGCGCAAGGTGTCCAAGTCGGTCAAGGTGCATCTGGAAGGGGCGATCGATAACGCGCTCAACTCCGGCAAAGGCCAAGGCTGGGCGCTGGTGGCGATGGTGTTTTTTGCCGTTGCGCGTGAAGGGCTGGAATCGGTGTTTTTCCTGCTGGCGGCGTTCCAGCAGGATGTCGGTATCGAAGCGCCGATCGGTGCGCTTCTGGGGTTGGGAAGTGCCATTGTCGTGGGCATGCTGATCTACTGGGGCGGCGTGAAGCTGCATCTGGCCAAATTCTTCAAATGGACCAGCCTGTTTATTCTGTTCGTCGCCGCCGGTTTGGCGGCGGGGGCGATCCGCGCTTTCCACGAAGCGGGCCTGTGGAATCACTTCCAGGATATCGCCTTTGATCTCAGCAACCAGCTATCGACCCATTCGTTGCTAGGAACGCTGCTAGAGGGGATGTTCGGTTACCAAGAAGCACCAACGGTCAGCGAAGTGGCGGTCTATTTCCTGTATCTGATCCCAGCATTGATATTCTTTTTCCTGCCGCAGCGTACGGGGCCAGTAGCGATCCCGGCGCAACGTAAAACTCATCATTAATTTAATAGGGAATCTCACATGTCTACTCCGTTATTTCGCCGCAAGGCGCTGTTGTTAACTCTTCCCGCCTTGGCGTTCAGCTTCAATGCGTTGGCGGCGGATGTGCCACAGGTCAAGGTTACCGTTAACGACAAGCAGTGTGAACCGATGCAGTTGACCGTTCCGGCAGGGAAAACCCAGTTTGTGGTGCATAACGTCAGCCAGAAAAACCTTGAGTGGGAAATCCTCAAAGGGGTGATGGTGGTGGAAGAGCGTGAGAATATTGCACCGGGTTTCACCCAGAAGATGACGGCCAACCTGGAGCCGGGCGAATATGACATGACCTGCGGCCTGTTGAGCAACCCGAAAGGCAAGCTGACGGTCACCTCGGCGGCAGGTGCGGCAAGCGATGGTAAACCGAACGCCATGGATCTGGTTGGCCCGATTGCCGAATACAAAGTCTATGTCACCAAAGAGGTCGAAGGGTTGGTTAAGCAGACCAAACTGTTTACCGAGGCGATCAAGGCCGGTGATGTGGCACAGGCGCGTAAACTGTATGCGCCAACCCGCCAACATTACGAGCGCATCGAACCGATTGCCGAATTGTTCTCCGATCTGGATGGCAGCATTGATGCCCGCGAAGACGATTATGAGAAAAAGGCAGAGGATCCGAACTTCACCGGTTTCCACCGCCTCGAGAAAGCGCTGTTTGCTGATAACACCACCCAAGAGATGGGCCACTATGCCGAGCGTCTTTACAGCGACACGCTTGAACTGCAAAAACGGATTGGCGAATTGACCTTCCCGCCGAGCAAAGTGGTCGGTGGGGCTGCGGGCCTGATTGAAGAAGTGGCGGCCAGCAAGATCAGCGGTGAAGAAGATCGTTACAGCCGTACCGACCTGTGGGATTTCCAGGCCAACGTGGATGGCGCGCAGAAGATCGTCAATCTGCTGCGGCCGCTGCTGGAAAAAGCCAATAAGCCATTGCTGGAGAAGATCGACGCTAACTTTAAAACGGTGGATAGCGTGCTGGCGAAGTACAAAACCGCAGAGGGTTATGAATCTTACGAGAAGCTGACCGACGCGGATCGCAACGCGATGAAAGGGCCAATCACCACGCTGGCGGAAGATTTAGCGCAGCTGCGCGGCGTATTGGGTCTGGATTAAGGGCGGCATATCATGAGTCATCATCTCGGCCCGGAAAACGGGCCGTTAACTCAAAAAGAGGGAGCCGCATCGCCATCTCGTCGGCGTTTGCTGCAAGGGTTGGGCATGATGGGCGGCGCGTTGGCGCTGGGCGGGAAGGCTGTGGCGCAGGCGGAGGACAAAACAGCAGAACCGCTGGCGCAGCCACAGGATGAACGTTGGCAGAAACAGCCGTTCTATGGCCCGCATCAGGCGGGTATTCTCACCCCACAGCAGGCGGCAATGATGCTGGTGGCCTTCGACGTGCTGGCCACCAATAAACAGGATCTTGAGCGGTTATTCCGGCTGTTGACCACGCGTATTGCCTTTCTCACCAGCGGCGGAAAAGCGCCGGAGATCGACCCTAAACTGCCTCCGCTGGATTCTGGCATCATGGGGCCGGAAATCTACCCGGATAACCTGACGATCACCCTGTCTGTCGGTGCTTCGCTGTTTGATGAGCGTTTCGGATTACAGGCGCATAAACCGCTGCGTTTGCAAAAAATGACGCGTTTCCCGAACGATTCGTTGGATGCCGCTTTGTGCCATGGCGATCTGTTGCTGCAAATTTGCGCCAATACCAATGAAACCGTGATCCACGCGCTGCGCGATATCATCAAACATTCACCGGACTTGCTCAGCGTACGCTGGAAGCGTGAAGGGTTTATCTCTGCCCATGCGGCGCGCAGTAAAGGTAAAGAAACGCCGATCAATCTGCTCGGTTTTAAAGACGGCACCGCCAACCCGAAAACCAGCGATAAACCGCTGATGGATCAGGTGGTATGGGTGGGAAATAGTGAAGGCGAACCTGCCTGGGCGGTGGGGGGCAGCTATCAGGCCGCACGTATTATCCGTTTCCACGTAGAGTTTTGGGATCGTACGCCGTTGCAGGAGCAGCAAACTATCTTCGGCCGTGAAAAGCACAGCGGTGCGCCGTTAGGTATGCAGCATGAGCATGACGAACCGGATTATGCCAAAGATCCTGAAGGTAAAATGATCCCGCTGGACGCGCATATTCGGTTGGCCAACCCACGCACGCCGCAAACCCAGAGCAGCCTGATGCTGCGCCGGGGTTACAGCTATTCGCTGGGCGTCTCTAATTCCGGTCAACTGGAAATGGGGCTGCTGTTTATCTGTTATCAGGCGGATCTGGAAAAAGGTTTCCTGGCGGTGCAGAAACGGTTGGATGGCGAAGCCTTGGAGGAATACGTCAAGCCGATTGGCGGCGGGTACTTCTTTGTATTGCCGGGGGTTAAAGAAGCTGGTGATTATTTGGCCAGCGGCTTATTACAAGCCTGAAACGTTGGCCGATCGGTTAAAGGCACAGTGCAGACTGTGCCTTTTTACTTGCTTGTATTTTAATCTGGCAATCAAAATGTCATTGCCGGATTTTAATCATAACTTGTTGATCTAGATTGAGGATTAAATTTATCTGGAAGGGCGTAAACGGCGTGATATAGTGTTTTTGCATGATATGGAAGAATGAAAATTAAAAATTTTTACATTTTAGTAACACGACGAGTTTGAATGTCATTATACTGTAATCATCTGGCGGTAGTTTCACACGGTGCACAGCTTGAAGCTGTAAATATCACTGCGGGGATCGCTAATGGTAAAGTCCTTGGTTGGGCTACAAAAGATAAATAACATCTCCTCCCTGATGACTCGTTATAACGAGGGTGCCTCCTCCGCCTCTCAATTTCTGACTGAATCCTGGCTTTTCTTTCGCCCTAATCTGGCTGTCACACTCTCTTATTACTTACAAACCGCGTTGTCCTGCGAAGAAACGGTGCATTGCCATGCTGCCGCGTATTCGCGTTATTCATCGGCTTATATTGGCTCTAAAGGAAGCCAAAACCTAATACGTGTGTGAAACATAATCGCGCGACACCTGATGCCGCTGCGGTAGGTGAAACAAACTGTAAGGTGCCAACTATGGGAAGACAAAAAGCAGTGATCAAAGCACGTCGCGAAGCCAAACGCGTTATTCGTCGTGACGCACGTAGCCATCGCCAGCGTGAAGAAGAAAGCGTGACCTCGCTGGTACAAATGGGTGGGGTTGAGTCTATCGGCATGGCACGCGACAGCCGGGATACTTCTACCATCGAGGCGAGAACAGAAGCTCAAGGTCATTACTTATTAGCCATAGAAAACAAACAGTTGATCTTCGCCACTGGCGAAGCCGGCTGCGGCAAAACATTTATCAGCGCCGCCAAAGCGGCAGAGGCCCTGATACATAAAGAGGTGGATCGGATCATTGTGACGCGTCCGGTTTTGCAGGCGGATGAAGACCTCGGCTTTTTGCCTGGGGATATCTCTGAGAAATTCGCCCCTTATTTCCGGCCGGTGTATGACATTTTACTGCGCCGTTTAGGATCGTCGTTTATGCAATACTGCCTGCGCCCGGAAATCGGCAAGGTAGAGATCGCGCCTTTCGCCTATATGCGCGGGCGTACCTTTGAGAATGCGGTGGTGATCCTGGACGAAGCCCAGAACGTTACGGCAAGCCAGATGAAGATGTTCCTGACCCGTTTGGGCGAGAACGTGACGGTGATCGTCAATGGGGATATCACCCAGTGCGATTTGCCACGCGGTGTGAAATCCGGCCTTAGCGACGCGCTGGAGCGCTTCGAAGAGGACGAAATGGTGGGTATCATTCGCTTTGATAAACAAGACTGCGTCCGCTCGGCACTGTGCCAGCACACGCTTAATGCTTACGATTAATCGAATTGCTGTTAATCAACGGGGTGCCAAATTGGCACCCCGTTTTGTCTAGACTCTGCAACTTCAGGCATGCAGGGCAGAGGCCTCAGGCAAAAATCGTCATCATATAAGCGGCGAACAGTGCCAGGTGCGCGGTGCCGTTCAGCACGTTGGTTCTGCCGGTAGAGAAAGAGATATGGCACAGGATCAACACCGTCAGCATCACCACCATATGCGGTGCTTGCAGGCCGAAGATCAGCGTCTGGCCGGTCAGGGTGGCGATAATCGTCACCGCTGGTACGGTCAGGGAGATCGTCGCCAACACGGAGCCGAAGAACAGATTCATGGCGCGCTGCACCTGGTTATTCAGCACCGCACGTAATGCCCCCAGCCCTTCTGGCGACAGAATCAGCAGCGCTACCAGGAAGCCGGTGAATTGCGTTGGCGCATTCAGCTTGGTCAGCAGGCCTTCCAGCGGATTGGCGTTGAACTTGGTCACGGCAATTACCGCAACCAGATGCACGATCAACCAAACCGCATGCCACAGGCTGCTGTGAGAAGAGGGCTTGCCGTGATGAGGGTCGCCGTCGTCACCGTCGTCTTCGTGTTCATACACGAACAGGCTTTGGTGGGTTTTGGTCTGGATCAGCAGGAACACGCCGTACATCGCCGCCGAAATCGCCGCCACCAGCAATGATTGCCCAACGCTGAAGTTACCGCCCGGTAGCGCACTCGGCAGCACCAGCACGATGATCGCCAACGGGAAAATCGCCATCAGATACTGTTTGATCCCACCGAGGTTAACGTACTGGGTGGCGAATTTTCGCCCGCCGAGCAGCAGGGCAACGCCAACCAGCCCTGCGGTGACAATCATGATGATCGAATACAGCGTGTCGCGCATCAGGGCGGGTGCGGCATCACCGGTCGCCATCAGCGCCGAAATCAGGCTCACTTCTAGAATGACCACTGACAGACTGAGGATCAGCGAGCCGTAGGGTTCACCCAGCCGATGGGCCAGTACGTCGGCATGGCGCACCACGCTGAAAGCACTGCTGAGGATCCCCACCAGTGCCACAATATTAATCGCGACAATCAGCGGAAAACTGCCGGTACCGCCCCACAGGTTGAGCACAACCAGCGCAGCAATAGGAAACATGAGTGAATATTCGGTATGGCGGGATTTGGATCGGCCAGGATCGTTGTGCGACTTCATTTCGGTGATTCTCCTTCTCAAACTGCATGGCCCGTCATCGCAGAACACCCGAAGAAGCGGCCGTTCTGCGTATCCAGAAAGTTGTTACGCCCCAAGAGTTTCAGACCGCAGGCAGGTAGCGACTCAGCGGATCCCCGCAGCTTGATACACCAAGTAGCCGGAGCACGCAAAGGCAACCAACCCCTGTTGCTTGAAAGGCGAAGGGGACAATAATAATAGGATACACCCTGCGTATGACACCGGGTAATGATGTGATGTTGTTTTAACTTGGGAAAGCAATGGGTTGCTTTATGTGACAAGCCTAACAAAAAAACCGCAGTTTATGCGGTTTTTTTTACGTACTTTTACGTAAGAACGTGCTTTTTTTATGCTAAGCGACCATAAAATCAATTTAGCTATGCATTATCGTGGTAAATCAGACAGAAATTGACCGTCAGGCGTCAATGTTATCCATAATCTCATGCCTTTTATGATGATAACCCTCCTCATTTAGCCCCTCACGCCAGTAAGGTACGGCATAAAGCTGATTACGATCGCATTTGCACTCGCGGCGCAGGTAACGGCGCAGTTCTACCACCAAGCGATCTTCACCCGCCAGCCAGAAATGCGTGCCCGCTTGCGGTAGCGCTTGCGAGCAGAATTGGGTGATGAGTTCTGCGGTTTTCTCGGTGCTGCCAATAATCCAGCTCAGTTCGACACCGGCCGGTTTTTTCAGGTCAATTACGTCCGCCGGGGTATCGACGCGAATAAACGCCTGCCCTGCGCTGTGGGAGGGTAGGTGTTCCAGCAGAGCGGCGATCGCGGGCAGTGACGACGGGTCACCTGCCAGGCAATAAAAATCTGCGGCTGGCAGCATGGGTTTCGGGCCACCAGGGTTGCTGATACCGATTTTATCGCCCGGTTTGGCCTGGCGAGCAAAATTCACCGCCGGGCCGCTGTGATCGTGCAGTGCGAATTCAATATCGATCTCCGCCTGCTGTGGCCGCACGGCACGTATTGAATAGGTGCGGATGATCGGGCGCAAAGCGTCGGCAGCCCATACCGGCCCATTGTCGCTCAGCATGGGGAGATCTGGCTGCGTTTGGCCTGCGAGTGGCAGAAAGACCTTAATATGGGCAGCGGCGGCGTCTGCTGGGTAATGGCATAAGTCCGGAGCGCTGAAGGTGATACGGCGCAGGTGTGGCGTAATATCGCGCAGACGGATTACTTCGATCAAATAGGGGGCGCGGATGCGTGGGGTATCGGCAGTCACTGTGTTCTCCTTTATCATTCTGCGTCGAGTATATCATGTCATATGATAATGAGAATCGTTTGATTTTGGTTTGCATCTGCTTTCCAGGAGGGAGACTGTTTTTTGTACGGGCTACTTTGTTAAAAAAACGTCGGAGATATGAATGCAGGAGTAAAATATTACCGCTATTAATATTATTGCTGTTACATCCCAATACTTTCTCACACTTAATTGGCGTGGAAACTTGATTACGCTGCAAGAACCGAATAAGGTTATTTATATAACAGCGGTGTTATTGAATTAATAAATTTCCGCAAAACTAAATTTCAAAGATACAGTGGCGAAAAGGGATTAGGGCAATCCTATTCCCAGGAGGTTGTAGTTGGTGTTAACACGAGATTTTCTGCAAAAGGCAGATTGCAAAACTGCATTCGGCACGATTGAAGAGTCGCTGTTGCTGACACCAGAACAGCGTTTGGCATCATTGGAGTGTACGCTGTCACGTCGGCCGGATAATAGCCCGGTGTGGATATTTGGCTACGGTTCACTGATGTGGAACCCGGTATTTGAATCCGACGAAGTCCGGCCTGCCACCTTGCAGGGCTGGCACCGTGCGTTCTGCCTGCGGTTGACCGCCGGGCGCGGCACGCTGCATCAGCCTGGGCGCATGCTGGCACTGAGCGAAGGCGGGCAGACCACCGGCCTGGCGTTTCGGTTGCCGGAAGAAAAACTGCGTGAAGAGCTGGAGCTGTTGTGGAAACGCGAGATGATCACCGGTTGCTATCTGCCCACCTGGTGCGATCTGACGCTGGAAGATGGCAGAGTGGTGACCGCGTTGGCGTTTGTGATGAACCGCCAGCACCCGTTGTTTGAGGAAGATACGCGCCATCAGGTGATTGCCCCCTTGATCGCCAGTGCCAGCGGCCCGTTGGGCACCAATGCGCAGTACCTGTTTGCGTTGGATAAGGAGTTAAAAAACTACGGCATGCAGGATGACTACATTGGCGATCTGGTCAACACGGTGCGTCAATGGTTGCAGCAACACAACAGATCTGGCTCGATCGGTGGTGAAGCCACCGCCTGAACAAGATCGCTCAGGGTTTCTCTTCATGGCGCACGTTGTTGCGCCATGCTGGTTTTTATCTCACGGCTTATATATCTAATCCCTCTATTTAATAACTTTTCCCTACATGGCTTTTTTAATTACACTTAGAAAATTTAATTTAACTTATTGATTTTAAATAATATATTTATCTATTTAAATGAAGGTGATTAATCAGCCACGCGGCAAGAGGCATTTAGCATTAAAAGGCATAAGTAACGGTTATTTCTTATTTGTCCCTCCTGAGCAGATTCCGTATCAATGTTGTTAACAATATGGGTCGCAAGAGGGCATTGGATGAACTTTCAGCAATTAAAAATTATCCGTGAGTCGGCACGCTGCAACTACAACCTGACGGAGGTTGCCAACACTTTATTTACCTCGCAATCTGGGGTTAGCCGCCATATTCGTGAGTTGGAAGAAGAGTTGGGGATCGAGATATTTATCCGTCGCGGGAAACGGTTATTAGGCATGACGGAACCGGGTAAAGAACTGCTGGTAGTCGCCGAGCGTATCCTGAACGATGCGAATAATATTCGCCGCCTGGCCGATGTTTTCAGCAACAATGATTCCGGCCAGTTGCATATTGCCACCACCCATACTCAAGCGCGTTACAGCCTGCCGGGCGTGATCAAAGAGTTTCGTGCGCTGTATCCACGCGTGCGAGTGGTACTTAATCAGGGCAACCCGGAAGAGATTGTGGCGATGCTGGCTTCTGGCGAGGCAGATATTGGTATCGCCAGCGAATGCTTGAGCAATGATGAGTCGCTGGCGGCTTTTCCTTATTACCGTTGGCACCATGCCATTCTGGTGCCAGAGGGCCATGAACTGACGCGCCAGCCACGGGTGACGCTGAAAATGCTCAGTACGCTACCGTTGATTACCTATCGCCAGGGGATCACCGGGCGTTCGCGGCTGGATGAGGCATTTAAGGCGGCAGGGCTGACGCCGGATATTGCGCTGAGTGCCCAGGACTCTGACGTGATCAAAACCTATGTTGAACTGGGGCTAGGGGTTGGCATCGTTGCCGATATCTCTTTTGAAAAAGAGCGCGATCGTGGGTTGGTCTGCCTTGATGCCGAACATCTGTTTGCAGCCAATACCGTCTGGTTGGGGTTGAAGCGAAGTCAGTTACAACGCAATTATGCCTGGAAATTTATCCAACTCTGTAATCCCACGCTTTCACTGACGGAAATTAAAGAGAAAGTGTTCTCAGCCCAACTGGAACCGGTGATCGACTATCAGATTTGATGCCGGAAGCGTTCATCATGGCGAATGCTGGCAGGTTTGCCCTCGTGTGGTGCAACAGAGGCATGACGGTTGTGCAGTTGTATCGGGTTTAGTGGCGTTATGTCCGAGACTTCGACCTAAATAAACTGGCATACAAACTGCATTCAGTAACAGCCTGGGTTGTTCAACCGGGCAACTAACCAAAGGCGTCCGTTCAGCATGCTTACCCCAATGGTCGAGTGTGCTGTTCGGACGTTTTTTATTTTACTCGGGTGTGCCGTTGGCAAGACCCAACTTATTGACGATGGACGGCAGGCTATCGGTCAGCAAAGATTGGAGATCGCCGTACCAGAACTGCTGCACGCCGGTCAGAGTGATATACAGGTAAGAACCTATGCGAATATGACGCAGGATCGGCATCTGTCGCGCATCGCGGCGGCCGGTTTCAACACCGTGCTGAACTATAACTACGGCAGTGGTAAAGATCCTTACGCCTTCTTTCGTCAGGCCGATAAGCATGGCTTGCAGGTGATCTACTCTGTCAAAGATCTGTACCCCGGCATGCGCTTTGCGCCGCCGACACGCCAGTCTTATCCGGCATTGACCCAGTGGTTAGTCGAGCGCTTGCGTGATCGGCCTAATCTGTTGGCCTGGTACATCAACGATGAACTGGGGCAGGAATATATCGCGCAGATTGAGCAGAAAAACCAGCAGATCAAACGGTTGGATCGCCATCATCCCACCTTTCAGGTACTGAATAAAACCGGTTATCTCAATGCCTATTTCAACAGTTCCGATATTCTGGCAACCGACCCTTATCCGGTGGGGGTGGATCCTGATCTAACGCGAAGCGGTGATTATGCCAGGTTGACTACCCAGGCGGCGCGCGGAGTGAAAGGGGCATGGGTGGTGATTCAGATTATGGACCACGCGGCTTACGACAGCCGCCGTAAAGCGCATCAGCCTTCGCAGCAGGAAATCCGCAATCAGGCTTGGCAGGCGTTGATCGGCGGCGCACAAGGGCTGCTGTTTTATTCGTATACCGATCTGTTTTATAAACAAAAGCACGGCCAGTTTTCCCAGCAGGAATTCGATGGCATTTGGCGTGATGTGGCGGCGGTTGCGCGGCAGATCGGCGAATTTATGCCTTATTTGCTGTCTGGCCAGAGCCAGTTGCTGACAGGAGACAATACCGCGGTCGCAGCACGTCTGTTTATGCACGGCGATCGGGGTTTACTGATGCTGGTGAATCCTTACTATAAACCCGTATCAACCCGCTTTGTGCTGCCCAGCGGCTGGGCATGGCAGGGCGACCAACAGATAACGGTCAATTTACCCTCGATCGGCAGCAATGTGCTATGGTTGCATCGTCAAGAAAAAACCTTCCCATGAGGTAAGGTTCTCACCGTTGTTTTATCAGGCGCGATAATATTGACTCTGTGTTTGTGGGGTATCCGCGGGGCGTTTTGACTCATCAATTAAGAACTAACTTATCGAGATCCTGTGGATCTCTTTTCGCCGTTGATTTACGCTGTCGCGCGCCCAAATAAACGTGGTTTGTCACATTAGTTAAATGAACGGAATCAATCAGTAAAAATCACTTTTAGCGTTTCTTTTATACTGATTTTAATCAAGGGCTTAGCCAATATTGGCGTGTTATTGTTGATTAATAACGTTTGATATTGGTTGAGTCGAATTATGGATAAGCAGACTGAATAACTAAAATGACGATTGAAAGTCTCTCTCACATTGTACTTCCGCTCAACATTATTGTTACAGGAGTGGCATCGCCAATGCATGGTGTTGCATCGTTTGCGGTGGCAGCTTTACATAATGCGTTATCCCGCCATCAGTTTGCCTATGATTCCACCGTTTCGGCAGATACCGCTTTGCGCGGTGACTGGCACTTTATCGCACATACGAGCAAACGATTGTCTGCCAACGGTAGATTGCTGATGGATATCACCGCAGGAGGGACTCTGGATGGCAGGGTGCTGCTGCCATGAGAGTGCTGGTGACTGGGGCAACCAGTGGGCTGGGGCGCAACGCGGTGGAGTGGCTATTGGCCGCCGGGTATCAGGTGCATGCAACCGGGCGCGATGAGGCTGTCGGGCGTTTGCTGGTGGCGCAGGGCGCGAAGTTCACCGCGCTGGATCTGACCCGCGCGGGTGTGGAGCAGTGTGAGCAATTGATGGTCGGTTGTGATGTGGTCTGGCACTGTGCGGCCAAATCGTCCTCCTGGGGAAGAAGCTCGGAATTTTATCAGATCAATACCTATGTGACCGATAAACTGGCTCAGGTGGCCGGGCGCTGCGGGATACGGCGCTTCATTTATATATCTACCCCCGCCGTCTATTTTGATTTTCAACATCGCCACAATATAGCGGAAGGTGAGTTTGCTGACAGCTTTGCCAATCATTACGCCGCCAGCAAGTTTGCCGCCGAGCAGAGTATCGCGGCGCTGCTGCATCTTTATCCGCAAACCACCTACCTTATCTTGCGGCCACGTGGCTTGTTTGGGCCGCACGATCGGGTGAACGTGCCCCGAATACTGGCCCAACTGCAGCGTGGTAAAGGGGCGCTGTATCTGCCCGGTGACGGCAAGGTCTGTCTGGATCTGACCTTTGTGCTCAACGTGGTGCATGCATTAGATCTGGCCAGTCGCAAGGAGCATTTGACCTCTGGCAGCATTTATAACATTACCAATCAGCAGCCGCAGCCGTTGGCAGAAGTGCTGGAACAATTGCTTATAAAACAACTCGGCTGGCAATATCGCTTGCAGATGGTGCCTTATCCACTGCTGCTGTCCTTGGCATGTGGGATGGAAATGTTGGCGTTTATCACCGACCAAGAGCCTACGTTGACGCGCTACAGCGTGGCGGCGACCTATTTTGATATGACGTTGGATAACACCAGGGCGATCGAAGAACTGGGTTATCGGCCGCTCTACAGCATGGAACAGGGGATTGAGCTGACCGGGCAGTGGCTGAAGCAGCAGGGGGTTTTGGCAGCCGTGGGGCGGAAGTAGCGGCTCCGCAGAGCCGCCAGTCTTAATGAGATTTCATCCCCGCCATGCCCATCAGCAGGCGAAACAGCGAGGCGACCACAAACAGCCCCAACACGCTGGTGCTCCAGATAATCACCAGCCAGCCGAGGCGTTGCCACCAGGGAGTGGCGGGCGCTTTATCTTCCATCGTTTTCTTCATCATCAGTGATACCCATCTTCATGGCTGACTTTGCCGCGAAACACGTAGTAACTCCAGAAGGTATAAACCAGAATGATCGGGATAATAAACAGCGCGCCGAACAGCATAAACCCTAAGCTTTGTGGCGGTGCGGCGGCCTGCCACAGGGTAATGGATGGCGGTATCAGCAGTGGCCAGATGCTGATGCCCAGCCCGCTCAGGCCGAGAAACACCAGCAGTAGCGTCAGCAGGAACGGGGAATAATGAGCCCCATGTTGCACGCCATGCCAAATCCCCCAGGCGCTGAGCAGCACCAGAATCGGCACCGGCAGCAGCCAGAACAGGTTCGGCAGGCTGAACCAGCGGGCGGCAATCTCCTGATGAGCGATAGGCGTCCACAGGCTGACCACCAGCAGCACCAGCAGCAGGGTGACTAATAACGGTGTCGCCAGGCGGTACATGCGCGCTTGCAGCTCGCCCGCGGTTTTCATCACCAGCCAGGTGCAACCCAGCAGAGCATAGGTCACCACCAGCCCTAGCCCGCAAAACAGCGCAAACGGCGTCAACCAGTCGAGCGCACCGCCTACATAAGCGCGGCCTTCCACCTGGAAACCATTAAGGATTGCCCCCACGACCACCCCTTGGCTGAAGGTGGCGAAAATCGAGCCCCAGATAAATGCCTTATCCCAGATATGGCGTTTTTCCTCTTTGGCCTTGAAGCGGAACTCGAAGGCGACGCCACGGAAAATCAGGCCAAACAGCATCAGCGTGAGAGGAATGGCCAAGGCTTCGAGGATCACCGCATAGGCCAATGGGAAAGCACCAAACAGCGCCGCACCGCCGAGCACCAGCCAGGTTTCATTGCCGTCCCAGACCGGGGCGACGGTGTTCATCATCACATCGCGATCGCGGCTGTTTTTCACCCAGGGGAACAGAATGCCGATGCCTAAATCGAAGCCGTCCATCACCACGTACATCATGGTGCTGAATACGATGATCACAAACCAGATCAGCGGAAGATCGATATTCATGTTTAGCTCCTGTCGTCCAAGGTTTCTTTCACCGCTGAAAGCGGACGGGACGGTGTGCCATCGCTGTTGGATTCATCACTTTCATGCTCCTGCGGGCCTTTGCGGATCAGACGCATCATGTAGGAGTAACCCACGCCAAACACCGAGCTGTAAACGATGATAAAGGCCAGCAGGCTGATGCTCATCTGCAATTCACCGTGGGCAGATACGGCGTCTTTGGTGCGCAGTAGCCCGTAAATCACCCAGGGCTGTCGGCCGATTTCCGTGGTAAACCAGCCTGCCAGCAGGGCGAGTATGCCAGATGGCCCCATCCATAAAATGAAATGCAGGAACGGCCTGGAGTGATAGAGCCTGCCGCGCCAGCGCAGCCATAGGCTCCAGAAACCGGCCAGGATCATCAGCATGCCCAGCGCCACCATAATGCGGAACGTCCAGAACACCACGGTGGCGTTAGGGCGATCTTCCGGCGGGAAGGATTTCAGCGCGGGCACCTGTTCGGTCAGGCTATGAGTCAGGATCAGGCTGCCAAGATATGGGATCGCCACTTGGAAGCGGGTTTCTTCTCGCTGCATATCCGGCCAGCCAAACAGGATCAGCGGCGTGGCTTCTCCTGGGTGGTTTTCCCAGTGTCCTTCCATTGCCGCGATTTTTGCCGGTTGATACTTCAGCGTATTCAAGCCGTGTGCATCACCGATAACCGCCTGAATCGGGGCCACGACCAGTGCCATCCACATGGCCATCGACAGCATTTTGCGCATGGCCGGAGTATCACGCCCGCGCAACAGGTGCCAGGCAGCGGAAGCGCCGACAAAAAAGGCCGATGACAGGAACGCAGCGGTAGTCATATGCAACAGGCGGTAAGGGAACGATGGGTTGAAGATCACTCTCAGCCAGTCGACCGGGATGACCACGCCGTTGACGATCTCGTGCCCTTGAGGGGTATGCATCCAACTGTTGGAAGCCAGGATCCAGAAGGTGGAGATCAGCGTACCAAGTGCCACCATGCAGGTGGAGAAGAAGTGCAACCCTGGGCCGACGCGGTTCCAGCCAAATAGCATCACTCCCAGAAAACCGGCTTCAAGGAAGAAGGCGGTTAGCACTTCATAGGTCAGTAACGGGCCGGTAATGCTGCCAGCAAACTCGGAGAAAAAACTCCAGTTGGTGCCGAATTGATAGGCCATCACCAGGCCGGACACCACTCCCATACCGAAGTTAACGGCAAAAATTTTTGACCAGAAATGATAGAGATCGCGATAGGTACGGTTACCACTCTTTAACCATAAACCTTCCAGCACCACCAGATAACTGGCCAGACCGATGGTGATGGCAGGGAAAATGATATGAAAGGATACAGTGAAGGCGAACTGAATACGTGCTAGCTCCAATGCGTCAAGACCAAACATGACGCCTCCTACATTTGTACATAAATTGACCTCTTCAGTATAGCTGTAATTTTCCAAACCAACGCTTGGTATTCAGTAGAGCACAGAGTAGAGTGACTATAATAGTGACAGATATTTTATATTTACCTATAACAGTTGGGTTCGAATGACCAGATATGAACAGCTTGCTCAGCAGATCCGTGAGCAAATCCAGAATCGGGTGTGGCGTGCGGGTGACAAACTGCCTTCGCTGCGTGAAAGCGGTAAACGCGCGGGATTGAGCCTGATGACGGTGGTGCAGTCTTACCAACTGTTAGAAAGCCAGGGCTGGATTGTCGCCCGGCCGCAGTCTGGCTATTACGTCGCGGCTCGCCCGCAGCCACTGCCGCAGCCGGTAAGCGGTGAAAAACTGCTGCTGAGTGAACAGGTCGATATCAACACCTTTATCTTCGAGGTGTTGCAGGCGTGCAAAGATCCGGACATTGTGCCCTTTGGCTCGGCTTTTCCCGATGCCACGCTGTTTATGCAGCCGAAGCTGGCGCGGGCGTTGAGCAACGTCGCGCGTAAATTCACCCCGCACAGTTCGCTGGCCAACCTGCCGCCGGGCAACGATGCGTTGCGCCGTCATATTGCTCAGCGCTATGCGCTGAGCGGCATGCAGGTGGCACCGGATGAGATCGTGATCACTGCCGGTGCCATGGAATCGTTGAGCCTCAGCCTGCAGGCGGTAACGCAGCCGGGCGACTATGTCGCTATCGAATCCCCGGCATTTTACGGCGCGTTGCAGGCGCTGGAACGGCTGCGGCTGAAGGCGGTGGCGATCGCTACCCATCCGCAGTACGGCATCGATCTGGATGCGCTACAGCAAGCGGTGGAACAGTACCCGATCAAGGCCTGCTGGTTGATGACCCACTTCCAGAATCCGCAAGGTGCCACCTTACCGCAGGAGAACAAACAGCGGCTGGTGACGTTGCTGCGCGAGCACCAAATCTCCTTGATTGAAGATGATGTGTACGGTGAGCTGTATTTCAGCGCTGAACAACCACTACCCGCCAAAGCGCTGGATAGCGGCGGGCAGATCCTGCACTGCTCGTCGTTTTCCAAATGTCTGGCTCCGGGTTTTCGCGTGGGTTGGGTGGCGGCGGGGCGCTACGCACCGCAGATCCAGCGTTTGCAACTGATGAGTACGGTGTCGACCAGCGTGCCGACCCAGATGGCGATTGCCGACTACCTGCTGCACGGCGGTTACGATACCCACTTGCGCCGCCTGCGTCGTTTGCTGGCCCAGCGCCAGAGCGTGATGTGCCAGGCGATTGCCCATCACTTTCCAGCCACGGTTAAGGTCAGCCAGCCGGACGGTGGCTATTTTCTCTGGTTGGAGTTGGATCCGGCACTTTCGGCCATGGTGCTGTATCAACGCGCATTGGCTGAAGGGATCAGTATTGCCCCTGGGCGGATGTTTACCACCGGCAACCACTTCAACCACTGTTTCCGTCTCAATGCCTCTTTTGCCTGGTGCGATAGGTTTGAAATGGCGATCAAAACGTTAGCCAGACTGATTCGTGAGCTGGAGCCAGTGGCGTGAATCAGGCCAGATAATGTTTCAACGCGCGCCCGGCCTGATGGAGGGCGGAATGCACCGCCGGGACGTGGGCCAGCGGGTTTAGCAGGCCGTAATCGTGGATCAGACCGTTGTAGCGGGTGGCCGTGACTTCAACACCCGCAGCGTTCAGCAGGCGGGCATAGGCTTCGCCTTCGTCACGCAATACGTCCAGCTCTGCGGTTTGGATCAGCGCTGGCGGCAGGCCTTTCAGCTGTTCTAGCGTGGCATTGAGCGGTGAGGCGTAGATCTCTTTGCGCAAGGCTTTATCAGGGGCGTAATGATCCCAGAACCCTTTCATCATATTGCGCGTCAGGAAATGGCCTTCGGCGAACTGATGATATGACCCGCTATCAAAACTGGCATGGGTAACCGGCCACAGCAGGATCTGGCAACGCAGCGCTGGCGTGGCGTGTTCTTTCGCCAGCAGGCTGACCACCGCCGCCATATTGCCGCCCACGCTGTTGCCAACCACCGCCAGGCGCGTGCTATCGACGTTGATTTTCTCGCCAAATTCCGCCACCCACTCGGTGGCGGCGTAGGCCTGATGAATCGCGCTGGGATAGTGAGCTTCCGGTGACGGCGTGTAATTGACAAACACCGCAACCGCCCCGGAGCTGTAAACCAGATCGCGCACCAGCCGCTCATGGGTGAGGAAATCACCCAGCACCCAGCCACCGCCGTGGAAGAACATAAACGCCGGTAATTTTCCCTTCACTCTGGGCGGGCGCACGATGTGCAGCAGAAGTTCCTTGCCCGCCACGCGGATAGTTTTTTCTTCAATTTCAACGTCATGTAACGGTACCTCGACGCTGCGTTGCACCGCCTCCAGCACCTTACGCGCCTCTTTCGGCTTCATTTGCTCCATGGGTTTGCCCACACCGCTATTCAACGCCTGCAAAAAGGCGGCGGTGCACTGTTCTGCGGCTGGTTGGCTGAGATCAACGATTTTCTTCGGCATGCTGGAGCCTCAAAAGTGGGAGAGATGGCGCAATCAAAGTGTAGTTAATGCCTTTATTTTTGTGCGACAGCGAACGGGCAAAAATATGTCAGGGCGCGTAATGGCTGAATTGCGCGACAGAACGCCTCAATTGAGTGCGCCTAATGCACCGCCGTGGTGCAAAAGCGTGAATCTTCCGCCAACGGGCCAAATTATTTTTGCGAGCGCGATCAGAGAAACAGAAGAATTTTGCGATTGAATAGGATTTCGCTGCCAACGATGATTTCACACCGTATTTTTTCCATTATTCATTACCAATGCATAAATATTGAATATTTATGCATTATAACTTCTTGTTTTAACGAAAAAAATTTCAAAACACGCTAAAAAACCCGATTTGGCACGATAGCTGCTCTACACTCTTTATGAAACGACATGTATTTTAACTACTCGTTAACATTTATTCCCCGTTCCGGGGTGCTAAATGCGACAGATATAGCGAAAAATCGATTTTATGTAACAGGTTTGTATCTGAATGGCCGCTGATAAGAAGAATTATCGTCGGTCAGAAAATCTCATCAGCAAGACGATTTTTTGTGGTGTTGCATTGCTTCCGGTGCAGGAACGGCCCTTACAGTCAAAATTCAGCCTTTGCTGAAGTTCATGAGGTCACTATGGAACAGCCAATCGCAGTTACCCGCCAGTCTTTCGATGACTGGATGGTCCCAGTCTATGCACCTGCTGATTTTATTCTGGTGCGGGGAGAGGGATCACACGTCTGGGATCAGCAGGGCAAGTCTTATATCGACTTTGCCGGCGGGATTGCCGTGAACGCGCTGGGGCACGCTCATCCGCAGGTCAAGGCAGCGCTGGTGGAACAGGCAGGCAAGCTGTGGCACTTGGGCAATGGTTATACCAACGAACCGGTGTTGCGCCTGGCAAAACAGCTGATCGACGCCACCTTTGCTGAAAAAGTGTTTTTCTGCAACTCCGGGGCGGAAGCCAACGAAGCCGCGTTAAAGCTGGCGCGCAAGTATGCGCTGGATAATAGCGGCAGCGAAAAGAATCAGATTGTGGCGTTCAACAATGCTTTCCATGGCCGCACGCTGTTTACCGTTTCAGCCGGTGGTCAGCCAAAGTATTCGCAGGATTTTGCACCGCTGCCCGGTGGGATTATCCACTCACCGTTTAACGATCTGGCTGCGGCGGCAGAAGTGATTAATGCCAACACCTGCGCGGTGATCGTCGAGCCGATCCAGGGCGAAGGCGGCGTGTTGCCCGCCGATCCGCTGTTCTTGCAGGGGTTGCGTGAATTGTGCGATCGCCACGGCGCATTGCTGATCTTTGATGAGGTACAAACCGGCGTGGGCCGTACCGGGCATCTGTATGCCTATATGCAATACGGCGTGGTGCCGGATGTGTTAACCACCGCCAAGGCGCTGGGCGGCGGCTTCCCGATCGGGGCGATGATCACCACGGACAAACTGGCGAAAACGCTGGGCGTCGGCACTCACGGCACCACCTATGGCGGAAACCCGCTGGCAACGGCGGTGGCCGGTGCAGTGTTCTCCCTGATCAACACCCCGGAAGTGTTGGACGGGGTAAAACAGCGTCACCAGTGGTTTATCGATGGGTTGAATAAAATCAATCAACAGTATCCGATCTTTGCGGAAATCCGCGGTGGCGGTCTGCTGATTGGTTGTGTATTAAGCAAGGACTATGTGGGTAAGGCTAAACAGATCACGCAACTGGCCAACGAGGAAGGGGTGATTGCCCTGATCGCCGGCCCAGACGTGGTGCGCTTCACCCCTTCGCTGATCATCCCGGAACAGGATGTTAAAGAAGGGCTGGCGCGGTTCGCGCGTGCTGTCGCGCGGATTTGCAGTTAATAAAGCGGCTGCACCCAAGTGGTGCAGCCTATCCCCGGTTGGCGTGAAAAACCCTGGGGAGACGATTTTCGAGGTTCGCATCATGATGATTATCCGCCCTATAGCGCGTCGCGATCTGGCTGACTTACTGACGCTTGCCGGTAAATCCGGTATTGGTTTGACTTCTCTGCCGCAGAATGAAGATACGCTGTCGGCACGTATTGAGCGGGCGTTAAAAACCTGGCAAGGCGAACTGCCGAAAAGCGAACAGTGTTACCTGTTTGCCCTGGAAGATACCGAGCGTCAACAAGTGGTTGGCGTCAGCGCCATCGAGGTGGCGGTGGGGTTATCCGAGCCCTGGTACAGTTTTCGCGTGGGCACGCAGGTGCATGCCTCAAAACAGCTTAACGTGTACAAATCGGTGCCGACGCTGTTTCTGAGTAATGACCATACCGGCCATTCGGAACTGTGTACGCTGTTCCTCGATCCTGACTATCGTCACGGCGAGAACGGCAAGCTGCTGTCTAAAGTGCGTTTCCTGTTTATGGCAGCGTTCCGCGAGCATTTTTCCCGTAAAGTGATTGCCGAAATGCGTGGTTTTTCCGACGAGAACGGCCGTTCACCGTTCTGGGAAAGCGTCGGCCGCCACTTCTTTTCCATTGAGTTTGCCAAGGCGGATTACCTGAGCGGCACCGGGCAGAAAGCCTTTATCGCCGAACTGATGCCAAAACATCCGCTGTATGTCGACTTCCTCGCCGAAGATGCTCAGAAGGTGATTGGTGAAGTCCACCCGCAAACCGCTCCGGCGCGCCGGTTGCTGGAGGCCGAAGGGCTGCGTTATCAGGGTTATGTGGATATCTTCGACGGTGGCCCAACGCTGGAGGCGGAGATCGACGAGATCCGCGCGGTGAAGCGCAGCAAACTGGTAAAAGTGGTACTGGACGATGTGCCAATGAACAGCGATGCCCCGGTGTATCTGGTGGCTAACGACAACTATCCCCATTACCGCGCACTGCTGGTGCATGCCGATCTGCATGACGATCGTCTGCGCATCAATGCCGAAACCGCAGCGGCGCTTGGCGTTGAACAAGGCAGCCAGGTGCGGGTAATCACGCTTATTGCACAGGAGAAGGCGTAATGTCACACCCAGCATTGTTGATTAACGGAACTTGGCGTGAAGGCCATGGCGCTGAATTCGGTAAAACCGATCCGGTAGATAACCAACCGTTGTGGCAGGCTAACGCGGCGGATGCGGCCGATGTGGCCGCCGCTTGTGAAGCCGCGCGCGGTGCGTTTCCCGCCTGGGCTCGTACGCCGTTTGCCGAGCGTGAGCAGTTGGTCAAACGCTTTGCGGCCCTGCTGGAAGAGCATAAGCAGGATTTGGCGGAAGCGATCAGCCGTGAAACCAGTAAGCCGCGCTGGGAAACCCTGACCGAAGTGCAGGCGATGATCGGCAAAGTGGGGATCTCCCTGCAAGCCTATCAGACGCGCACCGGCATAACAGAAACGGCCATGGCCGACGGTGCTTCGGTGCTGCGCCATCGCCCGCACGGCGTGCTGGCGGTGTTTGGGCCGTACAACTTCCCCGGCCATCTGCCGAACGGCCATATAGTCCCTGCCTTGCTGGCGGGCAATACCCTGGTGTTCAAACCGAGTGAACTGACGCCGTTGACGGCGGAGGCGACGCTGAAACTCTGGTTGCAGGCCGGTTTGCCGGATGGAGTGATCAATCTGGTGCAAGGCGGGCGAGAAACCGGTGAGGCGCTGGCCGCCAGCCAGAACATCGACGGGTTACTGTTTACCGGCAGTGCCAATACCGGCTACCACCTGCATCGTCAACTGGCCGGGCAGCCGGAAAAAATCCTGGCGTTGGAGATGGGCGGCAATAACGCGCTGATCGTCGAACAGATTGAAGACTGTGATGCGGTGGTGAACCTGGCGATCCAATCGGCGTTTATCTCTGCCGGGCAGCGTTGTACCTGTTCGCGTCGTATTCTGGTCAAACGCGGGCCGGAAGGCGATGCCTTTATCGAGCGTTTGGTCGAAGTCGCTGGCGCTTTACGTATTGGCCGCTGGGATGCCGAACCGCAGCCGTTTATGGGCGGGGTAATCTCGGTTGCCGCAGCCGAGAAGATGCTGGCAGCACAGCAGCAACTGCTGGCGTTAGGGGGCAAGGCCTTGCTGACTCTGCGGCAGTTGGCGAGCGGCAGCGCCTTACTCAGCCCTGGGATTATTGACGTTACGGGCGTTGCTAATGTGCCGGACGAAGAGTATTTCGGCCCGCTGACCACCATCATCCGTTACGACAGCTTTGACGACGCATTGCGCATCGCCAACAACACGCGCTACGGATTGTCTGTGGGGTTGGTGTCACCGCAGCGTGAGCAGTTCGAACAACTGCTGCTGGAAGCGCGCGCCGGTATTGTGAACTGGAACAAGCCGTTGACCGGTGCTTCCAGTGCTGCTCCTTTTGGCGGCGTCGGGGCTTCGGGCAACCATCGGCCGAGTGCGTTCTATGCGGCAGATTATTGCGCCTGGCCGATGGCGTCGCTGGAAAGCCCCAGCCTGACGCTGCCAACCAGCCTGTCACCCGGTTTGTCGTTTAACTGATGCCCAGAGGAGAGAACAATGTCGGGATATGAAGTCAATTTCGATGGGTTGGTCGGTTTGACGCACCACTATGCTGGGTTGTCGTTTGGTAATGAAGCCTCAACCCAGCATCGCAATGCGGTATCCAACCCGAAGCTGGCGGCTAAGCAGGGCTTGCTGAAAATGAAAGCGCTGGCGGATTTAGGTTTTCAGCAAGGGGTGTTGCCGCCGCAGGAACGCCCGCATCTGCCGATGCTGCGTAAACTGGGGTTCAGCGGCTCCGATGAAAGCGTGCTGGCTCAGGCGATGCGCACGGCACCGCAACTGCTTTCCGCACTCAGTTCGGCCTCTGCCATGTGGACCGCCAATGCGGCGACGGTGTCACCTTCTGCCGACAGCGCCGATGGCAAAGTGCACTTCACCGCTGCCAACCTGAATAACAAATTCCACCGGGCGATCGAGGCGGAAACCACCTCCGCCGTGCTGCGGGCGATTTTCAGCGATCGGCAGCATTTTGTGCATCATGAGGCTTTGCCACAGGTGGCGCTGTTCGGCGATGAAGGGGCGGCTAACCATAACCGGCTAGGGGGCGATTATGCCCAGCGAGGCGTGCAGGTGTTCGTTTATGGTCGGCAGGAGTTCGGTGGGGAGCAGGCTCCAACGCGCTATCCGGCTCGGCAGACGCGGGAAGCCAGCGAAGCGATCGCCCGCTTGCATCAGTTGGACGCAGAGCAGACGGTCTTTTTGCAGCAGAATCCGGCGGTGATCGATCAAGGAGTGTTCCATAACGATGTGATTGCGGTCAGCAATCAGCAGGTTCTGTTTCATCATCAGCAGGCTTTTTTGCATCAGCAGCGCGGGCTGGATGAAGTCCGGCGCAAGATGGCCTCGGTGGGATCTGAACTGGTGGCGATCGAAGTGCCCACCGCGCGCGTTAGCGTGGCGGATGCGGTAGCGACTTACCTGTTCAACAGCCAACTACTGACCAAAGCGGATGGCCGAATGATGATCGTGGTGCCGGAAGAGTCCCGCCAGCACGAAGGGGTTTGGCACTATTTGACGGAAATGGTGGCCAGCGGCGGCCCGATTGATGAAATCAAGGTATTCGATCTGCGTGAGAGCATGCGCAACGGCGGTGGCCCGGCTTGCCTGCGGCTGCGGGTGGCGATGAATGAGCAGGAACTGCGGGCAGTCAACCCGCGGGTGATGATGAATGACGCGCTGTTTACCACCCTTAACCAGTGGGTCGATCGCTATTATCGCGATCGCCTGACGCAGGGCGATCTGGCGGACCCGCAGTTGCTGCGTGAAGGGCGTGATGCACTGGATGCCTTGACCTCGATCCTCGGTTTGGGGTCTGTTTACCCGTTCCAGCAATAACCGGAGCAATCATGATCGACTTATTGGCGCTCACGTTGGCGGGGGAAACCCCGTCGCAATCCCGTGGTGAAAATGCGACGTTGCGTTGGCAGTGGCTGGGGGAAGGGCTGCTGGAGATCTGCCCGCTGCACGGTTATCAACGGGCGGCGGTGATTTCTGCCGGTATCCACGGCAATGAAACGGCACCTATCGAATTACTGAACCAATGCGTGGGTGAAATACTCGCGGGCACCCGAGCGTTGGCGGTACGTTTGCTGGTGGTGTTAGGCAACCCACCGGCGATGCGCGCCGGTAAGCGCTACTTGAGCAGCGATATGAACCGCATGTTCGGTGGCCGCTACGCTCAGTTTGAACCTTGCGGGGAAACCGCGCGGGCGCAGCGGCTAGAGCAGGCGATCGGTGCCTTCTTTGCCGGAGAAAGCGCCGCACGCTTTCACTTTGATTTGCATACGGCGATCCGCGAATCGCATTTACCGCGCTTTGGCTTGTTGCCGTTCCAAAACCGGCCATACAGCGCGGAAATGCTGGCGCTGCTGGAGGCAGCGGCGTTAGATGCCGTGGTGATCCATCAGGCTCCGGGGGGCACTTTCAGCCATTTCTCCAGTGAACAATGGCAGGCTGCCAGTTGCACATTAGAGCTGGGAAAGGCACGGCCGTTTGGCAGCAACGATTTGCAGCAGTTTGCGGGTATTCATCAGGCATTACGGGCGTTTATCAGCGCCGAACCGCTGCCGCAACGTGCGCAGGCTCCCGTGCGGGTATTCCGCGTGGAGCAATCACTGATTAAGCGCAGTGAAGCATTCAAGCTGCATTTGAGTCATGACACGGCTAACTTTACTGCATTGGCACGGGGAACCTTGTTGTGTGAACAACCTGGCGAGATATACCGGGTGCAGCATGATCAGGAGTGGATATTGTTCCCGAATCCCAGCGTGGCTCTAGGATTGCGTGCTGGCATGATGCTGATTGAAATCCCGCGTAGTACCCTGTTCTGATCCCTTCCTCAGCGCCGCAGGTTAAAAAGAACCTGCGGTGCTGCCGTTATTTTCTGCGCAACAACCGAGTATTTTATTTAATGATTTTGATAGCGAAGGGTACCTGTTCATTAATTTAAGGTATTTCTTATGCTGTCTAAGATAAACGAACTAATAGAATGAAAGCTAAATCGGTTAAATCACTTAACTCGATTTAGATATGCAGAAATGTGAAATAGGCAATTCGATGAGCCATCCTGCCAAGATTGAGGTCGTTGCTTGGCGGGTAAAAATCAAACAAAATGAAACTTTTCTGCTCATAGAAGAACTGTTTCATCTGTTAACTTATCAAAAAAGTTAAAAATATTAAATTTAATCAGCTGGTTACGACAATCTTTTTTGTTAATGTTTTGTTACAAATAAACATGGTTTACAGCCGCTATTTTATGAACTTTTTGATTTTAAGTTTTTATTCATGATGATAATGTCACATGGCTCTTAATTGAGGGCCTTCATAAAATACACAACGATAAAGATCACAGCCCAAACCATAAATTGGGCGTGACGGGCAGATTTTAATTAATATCTAGGAAAGAAATTATGAAACGCAGTGTACTCGCTCTGGCGGTCGCCCTCGGTACCGTTACTTCAATGGCCAATGCGGCAGAAATCTACAATAAAGATGGCAATAAACTCGATCTGTATGGCCGCGTGAACGGCAAACATTACTTTGTCAGTGACAGCAAGGAAAGCGGTGATAAATCTTACGTTCGTTTAGGTTTCAAAGGCGAAACGCAGGTTAACGATCAACTGACCGGTTATGGTCAGTGGGAATACCAATATCAAGCCGACAAAAGCGAAGGCAGCGATGCGAACGAAGGCAGCAAAACCCGTCTGGGCTTTGCGGGCCTGAAGCTCAAAGACTACGGTTCATTCGATTACGGCCGTAACTACGGCGTTGTGTACGATGTTGAATCCTTTACCGATATGCTGCCAGAGTTCGGTGGCGACTCTTACTCAAGAACTGACAACTTCATGACCAGCCGTTCTACCGGTCTGGCAACCTACCGTAACCGTGATTTCTTCGGTCTGGTGGATGGCTTGAACGTAGCGCTGCAGTATCAGGGTAAAAACGAAGGCCGCGACCTGCACCGCCAGAACGGTGACGGCTACGGTCTGTCAGCGGTTTATCAGGACATCGGTGGCAGCGGTATTGGCGCAGCGGCAGCCTATTCTGATTCCAATCGTACTGAAGCACAGAAAAATGCCCTCTACGGTCACGGTGATGGCAGCGCTTCAGCTTGGACGACCGGGCTGAAATACGATGCTAATCAGCTCTATCTGGCGGTTATGTACGCAGAAACTCGCAACATGACCCCAATCACCGTTAATGGCGTGAAGGGTGCGGCTAAAAAGACTCAGAACGTTGAAATCGTCGCGCAATACCAGTTCGAAAACGGACTGCGTCCTTCTCTGGCTTATGTGCAATCTAAAGGCAAAGATATCGAAGGGATTGGTGATACCGATTTGGCAAACTATGTTGATATCGGTGCGACCTATTACTTCAACAAAAATATGTACGCCTACGTTGATTATAAAATCAACCAGTTGAACGACGATAGCAACAAACTGCGTCTGAACAACGACAACATCGTTGCGACCAGCTTGACCTATCGTTTCTAAGCGTTTATTTCCAGATGCAGGAGGGCATAGCTCGCACCTGCATCTGTCTACCCCATTCCTGTGTCGGGAAGTGGTCAAAAGGCAGAATGCGAACTCTGCCTTTTTCTTTTAAATTCAGATAGGGTTTTACTCGCTGGCGGGCAACCACAGGCCGTCGATAAAATCCTCAATCGGATAACAACCGGCATGGCGCAGCCGCTGTTCTTTCATCACCAGCAGGCATTGCTGCTCATCACGCAAGACATCAACCACAATATCGGCACAGCCACCATCCAGATAGCAAACGAACATCACTAATGCGTACATAATGCTATCGCATCCTCTTCGTTAACGCTTTTATACTGTCAGTTTAGGCTATGGCGCATTTACTGTGACAATCCACGTTGGCGTTACAGTTAAATATAGGTAGCGAAAGCGTTTTGCCGGGTTAAAAGATCTTTTTTGCTGAAAGATTATCATTTAGTGAAAAAGTGATCTGCCGCAAATAAAAAAAATCATGTTGAACTAAGGTTGATCTTAATGGGTGAATTTGGTCTGTCGGCTCGTTGACGTTGTGAGGTTGCTATGAACCAATTACTCTCTCGTACAAGGTTATATCATATTGTGATTGCAACGACTCTATTCTGGCTTTCAATTGCTGCCTTGGTTTCGGTGATGCTAAACTAACCCTAAGTAGTTAATTAAAAATCCGCTTCGGCGGATTTTTTTACGCCTTGGCATAGGCAGATCAGAGAGCAAGTTTATACTTTATATTCATGCCCAAGAATAAGCCGATAAAATATGATGCTCATTGCCGCCATACTGATTCTCTTCGTTGCGCTCTTACATATTTACATTTTTGTTCTGGAAGTCTTTCTCTGGCAAACGCCAGCGGGAAGGCGTGCTTTTGGCACAACGGCAGAGTTTGCCGCCGCCACGCGAGTATTGGCGGCAAACCAAGGGCTGTATAACGGTTTTCTTGCAGCTGGCTTGCTGTGGGGAATGTGGCGGCAGGATGTGCCTACCCAACTGTTTTTTCTGGGCTGCGTGCTGATCGCGGGCGTTTTCGGCGGTTTGACCGCCAGCCGCAAAATTCTCTGGGTTCAGGCATTGCCAGCACTGGTGGCCATACTGGCATTATTGCTGGCGTATTATCGCGCTTGAGGCGTGGTTCAGGCCATTTTCTGATGAATGACGTGCAAGGGGGGCTCAATATGCAGATCTACGCTCAGGTCCTGGCGGAAATCATACGGAGTGATATCGAAACGTTTTCTGAACATGTAAGTGAAATGTGACTGAGAACCAAAGCCAAAATCCAGCGCGATGTCAAAAATGGAAGCTTCACTGCTGCGCAGTTGGTACACCGCTCCGGCAAGACGGCGTTCACGAATATATTTGCCCAGCGAGATCCCTGTCGCTTCTTTAAACAGCTTCTGCATATGCCACAGAGAGTAGCCGGAATACTCAGCCAGTTCTTCCAAGTGGATCACTCGCCCGAGGTGAGTTTCAACCCATTTACTGAGGGCGCAGACTAATGAGAGGTGGTGTTCTTGTATCAATACACTTACCTATTGATTTATTGTTAAATTTATAAATCCTGAATGCTTGCGGATACTCTGCTAATGCTATGATTTTACAGGATTTATCGGTTTAACCTAGACTAAAAGACGTTGGTAAACGCACCTAGCCTAACCCAGAGATTTGAGGTTGTCACCACCGATAGTCGATTGACCCTGCCATTACAGCCGCTACCGCCCCCGTGCAGGGTTATCACTTCCGTTAAACAAAGCCTCTGCCCACCTTGAATCACATAGTAATACGGCTATGCTTGAGCTATTGCTGTTTATAGGGAATGTGACGCTATATGGCACCTCCACGATCCAATGAAAGTACTCGCACCCGGAAAGTCTTCTCCTTCTGGGATAACTATTTGTCACAGCAGGTTAACCTCTTGCCGGTATTGTTATTTATTGTTGGGGTGATCTTATCAGGCGTTGGGGCATGGCGGCTTTATAACGAGATTGAACTTAATGCCAAGGCTGAATTTCAACGCAACGTTGAGCGGATTTCTGGTGAGATTGTCAGGCGTTTTTCTCAACCGGTATACGGCCTGAATGGCGCGAAAGGTGCTTATGCCACCAATAACGATTTAAATCGTGAACAGTTTCGTGCCTATGTGGCATCCCATGACCTGTCGGTTGAGTTCCCAGGGGTTCGAGGGTTTGGTTTTATTCAACGGGTGCAACGTAACCATCTGGAGGCGTTTCTTGCGCAGGTCAGAGCGGATGGTGCCCCGGACTTTACTGTCCACCAGCTTGATGACAAGCATTACGACGATCTGTATATCACTAAATATATTGAGCCGGTTGAAAATAATTATGGTGTTGAAGGGCTTGACGTTGGCTCTGAATCTGTCCGGCGTGCGGCTATTCTATCGGCGATTAATACTGGCCAACCTACGCTGTCTGGCACCCTTCATTTAGTGCAGGATAACCGTAAAACGCCCGGGGTTCTGCTGTTTGTGCCGGTTTATGCCTATGGTACCAACCCTGTTACGCCTGTGGAGAGGCAGGCATCATTGGTGGGGCTGCTCTATTCGCCTATCGTGATTGCCGATCTGTTACGTGATATTCCAGAGTTCACTAACAGACGAATGGATATCGAGCTGTTTAATGGCGCGCACGACCTCTTTGCACAACATTTGGTTTTTGATGCCGATGGCAGCCAAAAACCAGGTTTTATGCCAAAAGCAGAGCATAGCGATCAGGTCATCAATGCCAGAACATTCCGCCAGATAAATACATTGACGCTGCCAGGGCGCGAGATGACCCTACGGGTAACCAGTACCCCGTCCTTTGAGGCACTGACGGAACGTTACGCTCCGTGGTTATTGTTTGCTTTTGGTTTGTTGCTCAGTTCCGCACTGGCGTTATTGCTGCGGCAACAAATAAACGGACGATATCGTGCAGAAATGCTGGCACGTAATATGACGGCAGATCTTGAACGCTTGGCGCTGGTGGCTAAAAATACCTCTAATGCGGTGATCATTACAGATGTTGACCGGCGTATCCTGTGGGTTAACGAGGGTTTTGAACGTATTACGGGCTACAGTAAAACCGAAGTCCTTGGTCAGTCTCCTGGGCAATTACTGCAATGTGCCAATACCGATAAGAAGGTTGCTGCGGCAATGAAAGCCGCATTGGATGCCGGCGAGCCGTTTAATGGTGAAATCATCAACCGGTCTAAGTCAGGCCAGGAATACTGGATTGAATTAGAAATTCAACCGCGCTACAACGATCAGAATGAACCTATCGGGTTTATGGCCATTGAATCGGATATCAGTGAACGTAAAGCCACCTATATGCGGCTTGAGGCCGCTTTACGTGAAAATAACGCGTTGCTCAGCACCCTTAATTTGCATGGCATCATTTCTTCCGCTGATAGTCATGGGCTAATTACTGAGGTTAATGACGCATTTTGTAAAATCAGTGGTTATCAGCGGGACGAGTTGGTTGGCCAGAATTATCGTCTATTAGACTCGCATACTCATCCCACTGAGTTTTGGCAAGCGATGTGGAAAGATATCGCCAGCGGAACCTCTTGGCGGGGAGAAATCTGCAACAAAGCGAAGGATGGGAGCATTTATTGGGTGGATACCACCATTGCACCGTTTAAAAATAGTGCAGGCGAGATTGAACGCTATATCTCCATCCAGATTGATATTACCACCAGCAAAAATCAGCAGGCTAGCCTGACTATTGCCCGTAACCAATTGATCCGGGCCGCCGATGTGGCGGAGTTGGGCATCTGGTTTTGGAATATTCCAGATAAAACCTTCTCTTTTGATGAGCGCATGAATGATATTTATGCGCTGCCCGCGGAGTTATGTCATGCGCCTATTCCTCAGGAGCATTGGTATAGCCTGCTGCATCCAGACGATCGCCAAGAGGTTACACATGCAGTGAAAATGGCGCTGGAAAGCGAAAGTGTTTACCGCCAGAATTTCCGCATTGTGATCAATAACCAAGTCCGGTTTATTCAATCAAGCGGGATGGTTGAACGGGATGAGAATGGCCGTCCGGTCTCAATGATGGGGATAAATCGTGATGTCACTCAACAGTATGAGGATGAGAATATCCTGCGGGCAGCCAGGCAAGCGGCAGAGGCAGCGAATCATGCCAAATCGGCATTTCTGGCGACCATGAGCCATGAATTACGTACGCCAATGAATGCTGTTCTGGGGATGATGACCCTATTAAGGAGAACCGGGCTCAATAATAAACAGGCTGACTATGCCATCAAAATTGAAGCGGCTGCCCGTACGCTGTTGCGGTTGCTGAATGACATTCTGGATTTCTCGAAAATTGAATCGGGCAAAATGGTTCTGGAATGCATCCCGTTTGATATTCATACCATGCTGCGGGATCTGTCCGTCATTCTATCCAGCAACCTGAGAGTGAAAAACGTTGAGGTCCTGTTTGATATTGATCCGCGCTTACCCTCATTTGTCGTGGGTGACAGCATGCGGCTGCAACAGATATTAATCAATCTTGGCGGCAACGCGCTGAAATTTACCGAACAGGGAGAGGTGATACTGTTTATCAAGGTTGTCCAGCAAGACAGCCATCAGGTGGCCTTGCATTTCGGTGTTCGCGACACCGGGATTGGGATCGCGCCTGAACATCAGGAACGCATTTTCAGTGGGTTTACGCAAGCGGAAGCCTCTATCACTCGCCGTTTCGGCGGTTCGGGATTGGGGCTGGTGATCAGCCAACGTTTTGTGGCCTTAATGGGCGGGACTCTGGAGTTAGAAAGCCAGGTGGGTCATGGCAGTCTGTTCCATTTCACCATTACGCTGCCTGTTCCTGCTCGTTCATCGATGGTGAGTGAGGTGCCTGAGCCATTGGCGGTCAGGGCTCATGCATTAAATTATCTACGCGTCTTGGTGGTTGATGACAACCCGACGGCCTGCGATCTGATTAAGCGCATGGGCGAATCGTTAAAATGGACCGTTGACGTGGCCAACAGTGGCAGCGAAGCGTTGCAACTGATGCAGCAGCAACGTGAGCAAGGTATTACCTACGGTGCGCTATTCATTGACTGGCAAATGCCGGGATTGGACGGCTGGCAGACCAGTAAGTCTGTACGCGAACTCATGCCGGAAGGGATTGTGCCGATGATTGTTATGATCACCGCCCACGATCGCGAAATGCTGTTGCAGCGCAGCGAGGAAGATCAGGCGTTGCTTGATGGCTATCTGGTCAAACCTATTACGGCTTCTATGCTGCTGGATTCAGTGACCGATGCATTAAGCGAAGGCAAACAGCCAGAAAATTCGCCGCCCAGACTGGTGGCCCCTTCGGAACAATTGCCTGGTATCAGGCTGTTGGTGGTCGAAGATAACGTGAACAACCAGCAGATTGCCCGCGAATTGTTGGAGGATGAAGGGGCTATTGTTCAGATTGCCAATCATGGTCAGGAGGCGATTGATATCCTGCAGGATAACGTCTCCGTCTTTGATGTGGTGTTGATGGATTTGCAGATGCCCGTCATGGATGGTTTAAGCGCGACGCAGTATATTCGCAACACGCTGGGGCTGGTGGATTTACCTATTATTGCCATGACCGCCAATGCGATGGCTTCCGATCGCGATGCCTGTTTGGCGGCAGGGATGAACGACCATATTGGTAAACCCTTTGACCTGAATAATCTGATCCGTGTGGTACGGAAATACAGCAAACAGCCTGAAATAGCGATTGCCACACATAAAGAGACGCTTTCACCGCTATTAGTGGAATGGAAAGAGGCAGCAGCGGTGGCAGGGATTGAACTGGAGTCGGCGCTTAATCGATTAGGTGGGGACATTCCGTTGTTGCAGAAAATGATCTCGCTGTTTGGGGCAGAACTGGCCGATTTCCCTGAACAACTGGATACGCTGGTCGCGCAGCAGGATTGGCGATCTGCATCGCGTCTGTTACACACGGTCAAGGGGCTGGCCGCGCAGCTTGGTGCAACGCATCTGTCGCAGAATGCCGGCAAGGGGGAGACGTTACTGAGCGGTGCATCAATACCTGAACCAGAGACGATAGCGAGCTTGCTGAGTGAAATAAAAGATCAAGCGCGGTCCGTGCAGCTCGGGATGGTAGAATTGAGCCACATGCTGCAAGGGAAGGCTGCTGATGCGGATTCAGCCGGGAACGGGAAGACAGATTCTCTTGGCTCTGAGCTGAACGCACTGATATTGCTGTTACAAAATTCAGATATGGCAGCACTGGAAGCGATGAATCAATTACAGGCGACTTTTGGCCACCAAGTGGGTGAGGCATTTTCTCCGCTGAGTCATGCGATTAACCAATTAGACTTTGCGCTGGCCATCCAGATAGCTCAAGCGTTGCTGGACGGCTGTTTAATTCAAAGGAATGAAAGTAATGACGATAATTGATCAAGATACCGTCGTGTTTTTACCGAGTTTAGATAAGCCAAAGCTGCTGATTGTCGACGATCACCCGATCAATATTCAGGTGTTATATCAAGCGTTCTCTACCGATTATCAGGTTTGTATGGCAACCAATGGCAAACAGGCGCTGGATGTCTGTATTAAGCAGAAGCCGGATCTGATTTTGCTGGATATTGAAATGCCGGACATCAGTGGCTATGAGGTGTGTGCCCAACTCAAGGCTCTGCCTGAAACCAAGGATATCCCGATTATCTTTGTCACCGCTCATATTGATGAAGAGACCGAAACTCGCTGTTTTGATGAAGGTGCGGTGGATTTCATCAGCAAGCCAATCAACAGAAACACGGTGAGAGCGCGAGTGCGCACCCATCTGTTGCTGAAGGCGCAATCTGACTTGCTACGTCAATTAGTCTATTTGGATGGCTTAACCGAAGTACATAACCGGCGCTATTTTGACGAGCGGCTGGAGCAGGAGTGGAAACTGGCCAGCCGTCACCAGACACCGCTTAGCCTGATTATTATTGATGTCGATTTTTTCAAGAAATATAACGATTTGTATGGTCACTTGGCAGGAGATGACTGCTTACGCCGTGTGGCAAAAACTATCTACAATGCCCTGAAGCGCGCTACCGATCTGGTTGCCCGCTACGGTGGAGAGGAGTTTGCCTGTCTGCTGCCCAATACCGAATTGAGTGGTGCGATGGCCGTGGCGGAGTCAATAAGATCACAACTGATTGAGCAGGAGATCCCTCATGCCGACTCCTCGGTATCGCCCTTTGTCAGTATCAGCCTGGGAGTCTGTTGCCGAAGTGCTGAAAGCACCGGTACGCTGGCCGATTTCTTGCTACAGGCGGACGCCCAACTGTATCAAGCGAAGAGAAAGGGCAAAAATCAAACCTGCGGAACCTGGTTAGAAGATACTGGGCTCGAAGCAAGCTGCTGATCCAGCACCTGCTGCCTGCAATCCCCACCTCGTTGGTCATATGAATAAAAAGCCTTACCGGATGACTTGTCATCATCCGGAAAAACCAGCTAATCTGAAATTACCCGCAACCGCCAACCTGAGTGGTCCAGGTCCGAGAAGTTTTTAGCCGAAACAGAGAGCCAACCGTAACAACGTCATATTGATGGGGTGATCGCATGTTAATAACAGTGATTATTACTCTTTTTGTTATCGTGGGCGTCGCTGCCTTTATGGCTGCGCCAGTGATGATGGTCAATAACGCGGAAGGTGTGGGAGGTGAAGATCAGTGAAATCAGGTAATCAACCCACTTATCGGTATTAATGCAACTCAATGATGGCGGGTTCCAGGTAAGGTGCCCTGTCATCATCATTTACCCGCCTGAAACGACTAGCCATGCCACAAGCTCAATAACCCTTTTGCCTCTGGTGTCGCTCTGAGCATGATGATCGGTTTCCAGTTCGGCAGTCGTCATTCTGGCTTTGGCAGTATACTTGGCTTGGCTGTGCGCTTTGGGAGCCTGATTGCTGAGAGGTTGATCGGCATATTCAGCCGGTTCCAGGTTGCCAACCCGTTAAAATCAGCGTGTCCACTTTCACCGGTTACCGATAAAAATGAGATCATAAGGTTATGGAAATCAAGGATTACTATGCCATTTTAGGGGTTAAACCCTCTGATGACATTAAGGCAATCAAGACCGCTTACCGCCGCTTGGCACGGAAATTCCATCCGGATGTCAGCACCGAAGCTGATGCGGAAGCCCGTTTTAAAGATGTTGCTGAAGCCTATGAAGTGCTCAAAGACAACGAACGACGTGCGGAATATGATCAACTGCTTCAGCATCGTAACGATCCTGGTTTTGGTCGGCAGACGCGCCGTACAGAGAGTGGCAATGCTGAAGATTTCTCCGACATCTTCACGTCGATGTTTGGTCGCGGCGCGCAGGGGCGGCAGCAGCGGCATGCGGCGCGAGGGCAGGATGTGGAACTCGGCGTGGCGATGTTCCTGGAGGAAACTCTGAGTGAACAAACCCGGTCACTGAGCTATAAGGTGCCGGTATACAACATTTTTGGTCTGGTCGAAAAAGAAATCCCCAAAACCCTTAACGTAAAAATTCCTGCGGGAGTAGCCGATGGCGAACGCATCCGCGTTAAGGGCCAAGGGGTTCCTGGTACTGATGGCGGTGCGAATGGTGATCTGTATCTGATCATTAAGCTTGCTCCACATCCGCTGTTTGAAGTGATCGGACACGATCTGGAGATTATGGTTCCGCTGGCACCTTGGGAGGCTGCGCTAGGAGCAAAAGTCTCGTTGCCCACCTTGTCAGATAACATTCTGCTCACCATTCCTGCGGGCAGCCAGGCCGGCCAGCGGCTGCGAATTAAGGGCAAAGGTCTGGTCAGCAAGAAAGAGACCGGCAATTTGTATGCGGTGATCAAGATTGTTATGCCGTCTAAACCGGATGAGAAGCAGGCAGCACTCTGGCAACAGTTGGCTGAGGCTAATGCCGCCTTCGATCCCCGTACAGCATGGAGTAAAGCATAATGGCCAAGTTACAGATAACCTTTACCGTGACTGAGTTCTGCCTGCATACCGGAGTGACCGAAGCCGAATTGAGCGAGGTGGTGGGGTTGGGGGTCATTGAGCCGCGGGATCCTGAGGCGGCCGATTGGCTATTCGACGATGGTGCGCTTGCGGCGTTCAATCGCGCCCAGCGCCTACAGCACGAACTGGCGCTGGACTGGCCCGGTATCGCTGTGGCCTTGACGCTGTTGGAGGAGATTGAGCAGTTACGCAAAGAAAATAGCCAGTTGCGCCATCGCTTGGAGCGTTTTATTGAGTGATAGACATGTTGTACTATGCAGCGTCTGAATCAAGAAGGAAGTTATTATGTCTGACATGCTGAGCAACGATCAGGAACTGGTTTCTGATCTGGTTGCCTGCCAACTGGTTATCAAACAGATCTTGGACGTGATCGACGTTATTGCGCCGACGGAAGTACGGGACAAGATGGCTAGCCAACTGAAGAGTATTGATTTTTCTACCCATCCAGCCGGGGCCGATCCCATCACCAAGCGGGCGATTGAAAAAGCGATCGCGCTGATTGAGATGAAATTTAACCGCGAGTAATCCGTGAACCGCCGCATGGCGGCGGTTTTTCTCGTAACATGGCGTAATAACAATTTCTGGCAAACCTGCACTTGGCTTGACCGGGAGTGGTAAGATAGTGGCTCGGTTTATGCAGTAGATAGGGTTGTTCATGTACGATTTAGGTTATGGGCCGTCTGGCCTGATTTCCATTGCCGTTGTCATTTTATCCGTGTTGCTTGGCTTGTGGGTGTGGTTCCTGGTGAACCGTGCCAGCGTGCGTGCCGATGAGCAGATTCGCCTGCTACAGGAGATTGCCGAGCAACAGCGCCAGCAAACGGCGTTGCTGAAAACGCTGGTGAAAAACGCACGCGGAGAGCAAGAACCGAGCGATGACGACGATCTCGGCCCGGCGCTGGGTTTCAAAGGGTTTATCCCAGAGCGTTAAGCTCAAGACTGATTTTGTGAGAAGGTAAAGAATCAATCGCACCTTCTCACCATTCCACCCTCAGTAAAACACCATGCCCGCATAGGGTTTCTCGCGACAGGCCGCTAAACGGCTGGCCAGATCGCCGCAGTGGATTTCCAGTGCGTGTCGATCGGGATCGAAAAAATAGAGTGATTCTCCCTCGCTACGGTTACTTTTCCACTCTTCTACCCCATGTGTACGTAAGCGCACGGCAAAGGCGGCAAAATCCTCGGGTGCGATGCTGAAAGCGTAATGGGTATAGTCGTGCCTAGTTTGCTCTACGCGAGCGCCATCCAGCGACAGGCATAGCCACAGTTCACCCAGCGTCAGATAGGCTCCCTGTGCCCAACGGGCTTTAGGGCTAAAGCCCAGCATGTCGACATAAAAAGCAAAGCTGCGATCAAGATCGCTGACGGCGAGCGTCAGGTGGTTAAGGCCCGATAGCATGATGAGGAATATCCTTAAGCGTGTAGCCAGTTGTCATAAATCTGTCGTATCAGCATCGTAATGTAGCGTTAACTATAAGAAAGAGGGTTATCGCCAATGATTAAATGGTATGAAGAAAGTGACGCTGAAGTAAACCGCAGTATTGCGCTAATCACCGGGGAAAATCCGGAAAAATGGTACCCTTACGGTGGTGTCAAAGGTAAAGACTATTGCAAGAACCCTGCGGATGCCTGGCCGATTATCTGCGCCAATAACATTAGCCTCAACGCCATCAGCCAGGATAATCATCCGCAATGGCAGGCCAGTATCACCACCCAACGCGGCGCATGGCAAGCGGGCAGCAGCAGCCCACTGCGAGCCGCCATGATCTGTTTTCTGCTGAGCCAGCAGACGCAAGAGGTGATTTGCTGACGCTTTTCTCATCACTCTTCTGATATTTGCCCCGTTAAATCAATTTATCTGCCAATAGGATAGGCAAAAAAGCCAGATGTTTATCATACTGGTCATAAGCCACAGGCGAGCTATCTTGTATTACTTGGGGGCAGGGAGAGGTAGGGAATGAAGATCACCAATCGTTATTATGATGCGAGCAAAGCCCATCATACGCCGCACGGATTCTGCAACCCTGAACCGACGCTGCACAAACAGGGGGATCTGAGGCGCTGGCAGGAGGAGCGTAAAAAGCTCGGCTTGCCCAAGCCACCGCAGGCGGGTTATGAGCAGTTCACCGCAAGCTGGTGGCAAGCCGCCGATCTCAGTGGCAACCAGGACAGCGTTTGGTGGTTGGGCCATGCTTCGCTGTTGCTGCGCCTGGGTGGGCGTTATGTCCTGATCGACCCGGTTTTGTCAAACCGAGCCTCGCCGCTGAGTTTTTATGGCCCAAAACGTAAAACGCCCCCTCCGGTGACGGTGCAGCAACTGCCCGCAGTGGATGTGGTGTTGATCTCCCATAATCATTACGATCATCTGGATCGCTGCACCATTAGGGAACTGACCAAGCGTTTCCGCGAGATCACCTTCGTGGTGCCGCTGGGGCTCAAGCGCTGGTTCAGCCATTATCCGGCCAAGCGGGTGGTCGAATTGGACTGGTGGGAAAGCCTGACGCTGGATGAGATGACGTTTCATGCCACGCCTGCGCGCCATTGGAGCATGCGTACCCCTTGGGATCGTAACCGTTCGCTGTGGTGTGGTTGGGTGATCCATCATCCTGCGCTGCGTTTTTATTTTACCGGTGACAGCGGTTATTCTGAAAAATTGGTCGAGATTGGCACTCGCCTGGGGCCATTTGATATGGCTGCATTACCGATCGGTGCCTATGCACCAAGATGGTTCATGCAGGAGCAGCATATGGATCCGCAGCAGTCGGTCATGCTCTATCAGCAATTAAATTCCCCGCGGGTTATTCCTATTCACTGGGGGGTTTTTGAATTGGCCGATGAGTCTTTGGATGAGCCTCCGCAGCAATTAAGTCTGGCATTAAACGCTGAGGGAATTATGCAGCATCGGTTTCATCCGTTAAAAATTGGTGCGCGTATTGATCTTGATGAAACTTCTCAGGAGTAAAGCTCTGTGCGTTCAGTGCTACCTGGTATTCCGCACCGTGCGGGCTTTGGTGGGGGAGGGCTTTTAGGTGGTCAATGAGGCTGATAGTGGTTGAAATGGGTAAAAAACAAATCCAGAAGTGGGGCCGAAATTCATTGACCCATTTCCTTAATCATGGGTGAAAATAAATATTTTGTTATCAGAGAATACTTTTTTTATTTATTGATCCTTGACTAGGCTAACTCCGAATATTTACCGCCTGATGGCCACGGCTATTTTAGCGAGCTGCTCTTTATTGGTGCATAATTCCCGATGGTGCATGTTTATGCAGCAGTAAACCGCAACTTTATGCCGCACAAAAAAGGCATAACGACCATAACTTCTAGCACCAGGAGACGATCTCTTCCTGCTGTGGCAGGCTTGGCAGCAAAAATTCAGATCGATGCGCCGTTTTGCCACCCGTTCATCGATATTCAAATCGTGCATATAAAATTCCATAAAGATTCAAAAATTTTTATGCTTTTACGGTGCTCAGACGCTTATATGTTGTCAAAAACATTCGTCGCCAGCTTGAAAGAATTGTTAAAATTCAGGCAGCACGCGGAGTTCAGCCCAGCACGTTTACAAAGCAGAAAATAGCCAAGGCTTCAACCTCTTTTACCGTATTTAGGCTATTGGTGCGGCCGACCGTTTCAAATATGTGCGACAGGTCGATCAGTGATTAAAAATGGCTTGCCATCGTTTACAGAGTATGTGATAACGCATCTGGGTAAAACGAGGTACAGTTCTGTATATGTGTGGCATTTTCAGTAAAGAAGTTCTGAGTAAAGACGTTAGCGTTGAATACCGCTTCTCTGCCGATCCTTATCTTAGTGCCTCAAGCAGTAACGACTCTAGTTTGTCTATGTAACGCCGCTGGGCGGTTTAAACAATCCAAAGGAAATACTCAAGATGGCAAAGATCAAAGGTCAAGTTAAGTGGTTCAACGAGTCTAAAGGTTTCGGTTTCATCACCCCAGCTGACGGCAGCAAAGATGTGTTCGTACACTTCTCTGCAATCCAGGGTAACGGCTTCAAAACCCTGGCTGAAGGCCAGAATGTTGAGTTCGAAATCCAAGATGGCCAGAAAGGCCCATCTGCAGTAAACGTTACTGCTATCTAATCAGCGTCAGCTGTACAAAAAACCCGCCTTTGTGCGGGTTTTTTCGTTTCTGCGATTTGCTCGCCTTCAGCCAGTGATGATAATGCCGGAATACTGATTACGTCCTTTGATCCCCGGATGGCTGGGATCCTGCGCCCGGCGGTGGCTGTTACGGCGATAACTGGTGTATTTAAAGCGTTGTGGCAGCCGTAGGTCGCCGTTCTGCGTGCAAATGGTGCAGCTGCCTGCGCGGTCGACCGCGGCAAACCCTAGGGCTTGGAGCTGGTTTTCGGCAATAGCCGCCAGATCCAGATGACGATGCCGTGGGCTGATCAAGTCAGGCGGCAGAGGCAAAGCCTGCTGAAAGCGCGCTACCAATTCCTCATTGACCTCATAGCAGCACGATCCCGCTGCGGGGCCAATGGAAGCTACCCAGTTTGCTGTGCTGTCCTCACGGTTGATATGCCGTGCCATCTGCTCAAGAATGCCGTCCAGTAATCCGCGCCAGCCCGCGTGCACCGCAGCGACAGCGCTGCCGTCATGACGGCTGAAAATCACCGGCAGGCAATCTGCGGTCAGCACGCTGATCAGAATCCCCGGTTCACGGGTAAAAAAACCATCGGCTTCGCCGCACGCTTGGGCTGGATGATGAATATCAACAATACGTATGCCGTGTACCTGTTTCTTTTCTGGCAGCGTGGCGCGATAGGGCAATAGCAGCTCCGGTAGCAGGGCACCTTTAGTGCCAAAGCCATGCTTGATGCCGGGAACGGCACTGAGGAGCGGGGAGGTGTCGGTCATAGAACGTTTTTTCCTGCAACTGGACGATAGGCTCCAGTGTAGCCAGCTTTTTTAGCCGTTGGCTAGCGGTAGCGGAGAGTATCCGCCTTGCATCGCACAGAGCCCTTCTTTAGACTAGCCGCGCCGTATCTCTCTGGAATCCAAGCCATGTCCTACCAGTGCCCCCTGTGCCACCAACCGCTGCATCATGCCAGCCAGCAATGGCGTTGCGAAAATAATCATCAGTTCGATCGTGCCAAAGAAGGTTACGTCAATTTAATGCCCGTGCAGCATAAGCGCTCAAAGCAGCCTGGTGACAGCGCCGAGATGATGCAGGCACGCCGTGCGTTTCTTGACGGTGGTTATTACCAACCATTGCAACAGTGGATCGCGGAACTGTTAGATACGGCATTGCCTGATGAGGCGCAAGCGTTGTTGGATATTGGCTGTGGGGAAGGTTATTACACCGCTGCGGTGGCAGCGCGCTTATCGCAGAAACGGGCATTGGCCGTGCATGGTCTGGATGTGGCAAAGGTGGCGATCCGTTCTGCCGCCAAGCGTTATCCAGCGGTGTCATTCTGTGTGGCTTCCAGCCATCGTTTGCCGTTTGCTGACGCCTCACTCGACGCGGTATTGCGCATTTATGCACCCTGTAAAGCCGAGGAATTAGCACGGGTGGTGAAGCCAGGAGGGGTGGTTGTGACGGTGTCACCTGGGCCGCGCCATCTTTACCAGCTAAAGCAGCAGGTTTATCAGGATGTGCAGTTGCATGCGGAAAACGACGAGCAACTTGAGGGATTTACCTGTGAAATCATCGAGACATTGGCCTATCCGATGACGCTGCCCGGTGCGCAGGCGGCCAATTTGTTGCAGATGACGCCGTTTGCCTGGCGCGCTTCGCCACAGGTGCAGCAACAGCTGGCAGAAACCACGGCTTTTGCCTGTGAAACAGACTTTGCGATCCGCTTGTATCGCTGTTGTCGCTAGAAACAGAAAAACCAGCCGAGGCAGGTTTTTCTGTTTAGGAAGATGTTAGGCAAGATAGCCCAAGTGCTCAAGCAGGATATTGACCCCAATGCCAATCAGCACCACCCCGCCAAGAATTTCAGCACGTTTGCCCAGCAGAGGGCCGATATAGCGGCCAATCATCATCCCCAGCGTGGCCATAATCATGGTGGCACAACCGATCGCCATGGCGGTATGGATGATATTGACCTGGAGGAAGGCCAGACCGACGCCGATGGCCATCGCATCCAGGCTGGTGGCGATAGCGGTAGCCACTAATACCCAGAAGCCATGACGTTTGACTTTCTGTTCTTCGTGCGGCTGGTTTTTTACGCCTTCCACGATCATACGCGCGCCCAGAATAAACAGCAGGCCGAAGGCTACCCAGTGGTCCCACTCCATGATGTATTGGCTGGCGAACAGCCCGATAGCCCAGCCGATCAACGGCGTAATGGCTTCAACGACGCCAAAGATCAGACCGGTGCGGAGAGCTTCGCGGAAACGTGGTTTATGCAGGGTAGCACCTTTACCGATTGATGCGGCAAATGCGTCCATAGACATACCAAATGCAAGAATGAGAGTTGCTGACAGGTTCATGTAAAATAGCCTCGGCCGGGCGGCTCCATATACACGTAACCCACCCCCAACCATACGACGGAGTTACGTGTCTATGGTCTCGCCAACCTATTCGGCTACCCGTACCACGTTTCGAGTTGCGAAACGAGTATGTTGATACGGGCGTTTCTGGTATTTGCTACCCAGAAACCGGCTACTCCCCAATGACGGCGCAACCTTACCATAATATTTTTAGCGGGGACAACCTTTAAATTGATGAGGTAATTTGATGGAATTGAGAATTATTTTCACTTAAGGCGGAAAGGAACAAATAACGGTGATAGCTGCATCAAAATATGCGGGAATAATAAACAGCGCACCAGAAACATTGCTGATAAATTATCCGGTGATGCGCGTACGGTTAAATTGATAAAAAACAGAAAAACTCTTTTGTTACTGATTATCAACAAGAAAATGATAAATTCTCTCCAGATCATCTAATTGTGTGACCTGGATCAATAATCTGCGCTGCTCTAAATCGATAACCAGAATACCATCTTCGGATAAATTCATTGCTCTGATGCGGGAGTATTCAAGAAAAGTGTTGGCATAAAAGAAACCTTGCGCTTTAAACAACAGCTTAGGCCAGCGAATATAGGAAATATAGACGGCAATTAACGCCAGAGAAATAAGCAGATAAGTGGTTAAGAGCGCGCCTTGCGTGGTGAGGTTGCGGTAAATCAGGATGGCAAGCAGGCCGACAAAAATCAGGCAGTCAAGCCGGTTATTGCGTTTTAACTGCACTTTGAGCAGGGTTTTGCCTTTCAGCAGGTTCATGCCGAACTCGTCGTACAGCGCATACAGCAGCATCAGCACAATAAAAATCAGTAACACACCGTCGGTCAGCGACATCTCACAACTCCATAAATAAAAAACCGGGGGTTTTGCCTCTAATGCCGGTCAGTTAAGCGAACAGTGGCATAACCATGCGGCATAATGCCAAAGATAACGCCCCCTCTCCCTGTGGGAGAGGGCCGGGGTGAGGGGCTTGTAGTACAGTGATCTTCCCCTCACCCTAACCCTCTCCCCGAAGGAGAGGGGACTGGTTAGCCTTTAGATTTTTATCCTCACTTGTTAACGCGATTATAGCCCTAGCAGACCGATCCAATAGCCGAAAATACCGATGGCGAAGAAGCCGATGATGATCCACAGCGCATTAACCTTCTTGCGCAGCAGCCACATACAGCCAAAGGTCAACAACAGTGGCACCAGCCCCGGCATCAACTGATCGAGGATGGTTTGCACCGTGGTGATCTTGGTTTGCCCGGTCTGGTCAGTGATCTTCGACACCACCAGCGGAATATTCACGTGCGTCCATTTGTTAACCAAGGCCCCCATGACAAACAGGCCGAGAATGGACGCTCCTTCCGTCAATTTTTGCAGGAAACCACCGCCCATATCGTTAACGATATCGACCCCTTTGCGATAGCCGTAGGCCACACCGTAATAACGGGTCAGCAGGCGCACCAGGTTAAACAGCACGAAGAACAGAATCGGGCCGAGCAGGCTGCCGCTCATAGCGATCCCCGCCCCCAGTGCAGCAAATACCGGGCGCACGGTACCCCAGAAAATCGGGTCGCCCACGCCCGCCAGCGGCCCCATCAGGCCCACCTTGATGCCGTTAATCGCCGCATCGTCAATCGGGGCTCCATTGGCACGCTGCTCCTCCATTGCCATGGTCACGCCGAGCACCGGTGCGGCGACGAACGGTTGGGTGTTGAAGAACTCGAGGTGGCGTTTGATCGCCTGCTTGCGATCATCGTTGTTTTCCGGGTACAGGCGACGGATCACCGGCACCATCGAGAAGCAGAAACCCAGCGCCTGCATACGTTCAAAGTTCCATGACCCCTGAAACAGGTTCGAGCGGATGAATACGCCACGAATATCGGCAGGTGTCAGTTTCTTTTGTGTTGTTGTATCAACCATTTCTTTCACCTATTCCTAGTCCAGTTCGTTATCAAGGTCGTTGGCATTGGCCGGGCCGGCCTGAACCACCTGAGACTTGTTGTATTTCGGGCTGAGCTGGATATAGAGCACGGCCATCACCACGCCAATCACGCCGAGCGCAACCAGGTTAAAATCGGTGAAAGCTGCGGTCACAAAGCCCAGGTAGAAGAATGGCATCAGGTAACCGGCACGCATCATGTTGATGACCATGGCGTAACCGACCACCACGATCATGCCACCGGCGATGTTCAAGCCGCTGGTGACCACTTCCGGGATCGAGTTAAGCAATGCGTGAACGCCAGCGGTGCCGACCGAGATCGCCACGATCACCGCCGGAATGGCGATACGCATGGCCTGTAACAGCAGGGCAGAGATGTGGATCCAGGTGATGGCGCGCAGGCTGCCGCGTTCTGCCGCTTTGTCAGCGGCGTGCTGGAAGGCCACGGTCACCGTACGGACAATAATAGTCAGTACCTGGCCCGCCGCCGCCAAAGGAATAGCCAGTGCGATACCGGCCCCGATGTTTTGCCCACCGGCAATAACCAGAATGGTGGAAATGATGGATGCCAACGCCGCATCGGGTGCTACTGCGGCACCGATATTCATCCAGCCTAGCGCAATCATCTCCAGCGTACCGCCGATGATGATGCCGGTTTTTATGTCACCGAGAACCATGCCAATCAACGTACAGGCGATTAATGGACGGTGGAATTGGAATTCATCCAGAATGGAACCCATCCCGGCAATACAGGCAACGATAAATACCAGCACAATCTGAAGAGTGGTAATCTCCATTGCACTTCTCCTATGACTAAAAAACTTTGAATAAAATAATCAACGGCGCAGGCCATTAATTGAGTTTGCTAATCAGATCCATCATTTTTAACTGGCTGTCGGACGAAACCTTACGCACTTCCAGTTCAATGCCGTGCTGGTTTAATTTATTAAACGCCTCGATGTCTTGTTTATCGACGGACACCGCGTTATTCACCTGGGTCTTACCCTGACGGAACGCCATGCCACCGATATTGACCGACTTAATCTCCACGCCACCTTCCACCAAACGCCAGACATCGGTGGGGTTGGTGAACAGCAACATCACGCGGTCACCGGCATATTTTGGGTTGTTCCAGACGCGAATGGCTTTTGCCACGTCGACCACGTGCGCGGTAACGCCTGGCGGCGCCACCTGGGTCAGCAGGGTTTTCCGCACGTGATCGGCGGCCACTTCATCACTGACCACGATGATACGGCTGACGTTGGTTTCCTTGGTCCAACGGGTAGCTACCTGGCCGTGAATCAAACGGTCATCAATGCGTGCCAAGCCAATTTTCATGCGATCGCCAGGGCCGAGAGGAGCTTGTGGAGCGGCGGTTTTTATCGGCGGGGGAACTGCGGGCTTCAGGCTCTCTGTGACCGGTTTCTTCAGCGCCTTTACGCCTTCACGGCCGGTTTCCAGGGCCAGCGCGACCAGGTCGTCGAAGCTGGGGTGATCATCACGCGCCATAAAGGTTTCCACCAGCATCGGAATATTAACCCCGGTGATCACCTCATAGTGTTGTTTATCAACAGCAATACGGCTGGCCGCATTAAACGGGCTGCCGCCCCAGGTATCGACCAGAAACAGGACGCCATCGCTGGTGTCGAGCTCGCTGATTTTCCCATGGTACTTTTCGATTAGCGTTTCGGCGTTTTCACCGGGGACAAAATCTATATAAGCAACGTTATCCTGATCGCCCAATAGCATTTCTGTGGTTTTCAGCAATTGTTCTGCTGCGGTCCCGTGTGTGCCGATGATAATAGCTATTGCCACTCGCTACCTCCTCGTTGAACTTAAGGCACAGACCGTGCCTTTCTCGTTACCATCCTGGCAGTAGATTTCCGTGGTGCAGATACATCATGGTAAAAAAGGGGGGCTTACTACACATTTCCCGCGCAGTTTCATCAACCTGTGCGCGTTAATTCACATTAGTGTTAATTTATTTTAGTGAGTGAAAAAATAAATTTTGTGATATCGCTCTGTTATTGGCCGATCGAATTATCACGGATGTGGGTTTGAGGGATTAAACAGCAGAGATGTTACAAAACGAGGCGCAAAGTAAAAGAACAGACAGCTGACAAAGCCAGATATTAGGGAGAGCGTGCCGAAGGGGTCGTAGCGGCGTAAGCCGCCGGAGCGCCCCTCGGTGCGCTAGGCCCGGGTATCTCGGGCTTAATACCACTTTGTCATCAAGCTCAGAAGCTACTTTTCCGCAGAAAAATTTCCTGCTAAAGTGCCTGCTTGTTTTATTACTAAGGAGTGAAGGGCCTCAGCCCTCCCTATGGACTGTCACCGAAGTTACTGTTTTTCAACGCTACACCCGCCACCTGCTGGCGTTATAGATGTCACACGGCCCGTCGGCTTTTTCCCGGTTCTGCAATTCTATTCCACCATGATCCTTGCTTGCGCAGCCTCTGCGTATGCTTTGTCACGCTTGAGCGCCGCTCGGCAAACCTGTCTTTCTTCTGGAGTCTGATATGGAAATATTAATGGACCCCTCTATTTGGGCTGGGTTATTGACCTTAGTGGTGCTGGAAATTGTACTGGGTATCGACAACCTAGTGTTTATTGCCATTCTGGCCGACAAACTGCCGCCCAAACAGCGGGATAAAGCCCGTATTCTTGGCCTGTCATTGGCGCTGGTGATGCGCCTTGGCCTATTGTCGGTGATTTCGTGGATGGTGACGTTGACCACGCCGCTTTTCAGCGTGGCAGAACTCAGTTTCTCCGGTCGTGATCTGATCCTGCTGTTTGGTGGTGTCTTCCTGCTGTTCAAGGCCACTATGGAGCTGCATGAACGGCTGGAAGGGCAAGGCCACCAGGGCGGGCTTAACCGCGGTTACGCCAAGTTCTGGGTGGTGGTGGTACAGATCGTTATCCTCGATGCCGTGTTCTCCCTTGATGCGGTGATCACCGCCGTGGGGATGGTGAACGATCTGCCGATCATGATGGCGGCGGTAGTGATTGCCATGGCGGTGATGTTGCTGGCGTCAAAACCGCTAACGAGCTTCGTGAACGCCCACCCGACCATCGTGGTGCTCTGTCTGAGCTTCCTGTTGATGATTGGCCTGAGCCTGATTGCTGAAGGTTTCGGTCTACATATTCCGAAAGGCTATCTGTACGCCGCGATTGGCTTCTCGATCCTGATCGAGCTGTTTAACCAGATTGCACGTCGTAACTTCATCAAGCATGAGGCGCGTCGCCCGATGCGCGAACGCACGGCGCAAGCCATTATGCGCCTGATGGGGCAGGAACGGGGGCAAGAGCAACCGGACGAAGCGGCAACGCGTGAAGTGAATCAGACCTTTGCGGAAGAAGAGCGCTATATGATCAGCGGCGTACTGACGCTGGCTTCTCGCACCTTGCGCAGCGTGATGACACCGCGTACCGAAATCTCCTGGGTGGACTGTGAACGTTCCCGTGAAGAAGTGCGCGAGCAACTGCTGGATACCCCACATAGCCTGTTCCCAGTGTGCCGTGACGAACTGGATGAGATCGTTGGCGTAGTGCGTGCCAAAGATTTGCTGGTTGCACTGGATCGGGGCGTGGACATCGCTGAGTTTGCCGCCCGCACGCCGCCGATGGTGGTGCCGGAAACCATGGACGTGCTTAAGTTGTTGGCGGTATTACGCCGGGCCAAAGGCCGCCTGGTGGTAGTGACCAATGAGTTCGGCGTGGTGCAAGGGCTGATTACACCGTTGGACGTGCTGGAAGCGATCGCCGGAGAGTTCCCGGACGAGGACGAAACGCCGGATATTATTGCGGAAGGCGATCGCTTGCTGGTGAAAGGCGGAGCGGATTTACACTCGTTGGAACAAGCGTTGGACTGCGACGATCTGGTCAGCCCGACGGAGGATTATGCTTCGTTGGCGGGTTTCCTGCTCTCTCATTACGGCCAGATGCCGGAAGTTGGGGAGGTGGTGGAACTGAACGCGTTGCGTTTCGAAATCCTTGAGGTATCTGACTACCGTATTGAGCTGGTGGGTATTACCAAGGTGAAGCCAGACTACGAACAACATTAATAATGATTCAGGCCGGAGGGTTCTCCTCCGGCCGTTTATGGCGCATTTCCTGCTGCCGGATTTCATATTGCTGTAACCACACCGGAAACACCTTGATTGGCATTGGTTTGGCAAAGTAGTACCCCTGCAACGCATTGACGTTACGGGAGCGCAGATAGTCGGCCTGTTCCTCGGTTTCTACCCCTTCAGCTACCATCTTGATCTTCAGGCGTTGTGCCAGCGTGATAATAGTGTCGGTAACGGTGGCGTTCACCGCGTCGGTCCCGATAGCGGCGGTAAAGCTTTGATCGATCTTCAGCACGTCCGGGCTCAAATTCTTCAGATAGCTCAGTGAACTGTGACCGGTGCCGAAATCGTCGATCGCCAGCATGATGCCCATCTCTTTGAGCGACTTAATCTGTTCATGCTGAATTTCCGACAGCGCCGTGCGCTCGGTCAATTCCAGCATCATTGAGGGCATCGGGTTGGCCGGTAACCAGATGCGACGAATATCGTCAATAATACTGACGGTATTGAAGTGTTCGGCGGCGACGTTGATGCTGATATAAAACGAGGGGCGCTGCGGGAATAGACTCAGGTTTTCCACCACGGTGGTCATCAGATAGCGGGTGAGCACGATGATCAGATCGTGTTGCTCGGCCAAGGGAATAAACACATCCGGTGAAATCCAGCCCTGACGTTTATTCTTCCAGCGCAACAGCGTTTCGACACCGATGCAGCGGCCATTGTCGCTCTTGATGATCGGCTGGCAGTAGACGCGGAATTCACGATGAGTAATGGCGTGGCCGATGTAGTAAGACAGGCTCATGCGGTTGGCGGTCACCAGATACACCACATAAGCGACCAGCAGGCTGAGCATTAAGGCGAGTGGGATATGGCGTGGCAAGGCGGCCAGCGCCAGCATGCTGGCGCTAGGACCAAACAGTGAAATAGAGAGCGGGTACTTATCTGATTTCGCCGTATATTGCAGACCTTCAGCCTGCGTACTACCGAGAAGAATTTCGCGCTGGCCGTACATCAGGCTGTGGTTGCCAACGTTAAGTACTACCCGGTGAGCGTAAGGCTCCTGTGGTTCAAGCAGGAAATTGGCCAGCAGTTCAATATTGAATACGTGCAGCACGCCGTTGGTAGCGCTGTTGTCCAGCGGCGTCCACATCACCAGCGTCGGCACGCCTTTGGCGACCGCCAGGGAAGGGCGCAGGGCCAGTTGCACACCGTCATTATTCATCTCAGGGAAGATAATCGAAAACACATAATTACGTGGGCCAAACAGGCTTGAACAATAAATATCACCGTTCTGAACCAGAAGCAGCGAGCGCAGGGCCTGATTCTGAGCTGCCCGAAAACGCAGCGTCGGCATTATCGGCTCACAGGGTTGCCCAACCAGCGGCATGGTGCGTTCGGCCTGCTGTTGTGCCGGTAGCAGTAACCTATTCAGTTTGGTGATGATTTGAGTGGTTAAAACCTGTCGGTTCTGCTCAGTGATGCGAATTTCCTGATAATAACGGATATACATTGAAATCAAAAAAATAACCAACCCAACCGCACAGGCGAGCAGCCAACGGTAATAGCGGTATTTCGATGCGGCAAGCTGGGTCATCAACATCGGGTAAATCCTTGTTCAGTGCCACTCTACGCCTTAACACTGTAATAAGAGGTAATTCTAGTCTGTTGCCGTAGAAACTTAATGATAGCTCAACAAATAACTTCACATATTTGCAACACATGGGTTAAGCGAGGGGGAATAGAAGGCAGAAAAGGGTTGAACAGCCACCAAGAAAACCCTGCCGGGAAGGCGTAATGCCGGTCAGTTAAGCGCAAAGCTGCATAATTATGCAGCAGGTGCTAAAGGTGTGGCCTCCCTCTCCCTGTGGGAGAGGGAACGGGTTAGCCTTAACTGACAAGCATTAGACCAGGTAGGCGGGTAGTTGAATTAATCACACTGGACTTTGATTGCCAAGCCGCCACGAGAGGTTTCACGGTATTTAGCGTTCATGTCTTTGCCGGTTTCGTACATGGTTTCGATCACTTTATCCAGTGAAACGCGGGGCTCACTGGTGCGGCGCAGCGCCATGCGTGCCGAGTTGATGGCTTTCACGGCAGCGATGGCATTGCGCTCAATGCACGGCACCTGAACTTGGCCAGCAACAGGATCGCAGGTCAGGCCCAGGTTATGCTCCATGCCGATCTCTGCGGCGATGCATACCTGTTCCGGGCTGCCGCCCAACAGTTCGGCCAGGCCCGCGGCAGCCATGGAACAGGCAACGCCGACTTCCCCTTGGCAACCCACTTCGGCACCAGAGATAGAAGCATTCATTTTATACAGCGTCCCGATGGCGCCGGTGGACATAAAATAGCGGATGTAAATGTCCGGGCTGACGGATTCGATAAAGTGATCATAGTAGGCCAGCACGGCGGGCACGATACCACAGGCACCGTTGGTAGGCGCCGTGACCACTCGGCCACCAGCGGCATTTTCCTCGTTGACCGCCAGCGCAAACATATTCACCCAATCGATCACGTTCATCGGATCGTTGGACAGTTTGTCTGAAGAGACCAGCATACGGCGCAATGCCGAAGCACGACGCGGCACGCGCAGTGGCCCTGGCAGCACTCCTTCGGTATTCAAACCACGATCGATACAGGCACGCATGGTTTGCCAGACGTTGGCAAAGTAGCTTTCGATCTCCTGCTTGCTGTGCAGCGCCAGTTCGTTCTGCATGATCAGGCCAGACAGAGAAAGACCGGTGGTGTGGCAATGTTCGAGCATTTCACTGGCCGAATGGAACGGATAAGGCACGCTGACCTCGCTGCTGTCGGCTTTACCGAAGTGCTCTTCATCAACGATAAAACCACCGCCGAGGGAATAATAGGTCTTGCTGTAAACCTGCTGGTCTCCGGCGAAGGCATGGATCTGCATACCGTTCTCGTGCAGAGGCAGGCTATCACTGCGGAATACCATGCCGCCGTCACGCGGGAAATCGACTTCATGCAGGCCGCTTGCCAGCATCAGGCGTTGACGCTGTTCAACGTCACGAATAAAACCGGGAATGCTGTCGATATCGACCGTCGCTGGCACATTGCCCGCCAGGCCGAGGATGATGGCAATGTCGGTATGGTGACCTTTACCGGTCAATGAGAGTGAGCCGTAAACATCAACGGCAACACGCGTGACTGAAGGCATCAGGCCTTCGTTTACCAGATCGTCGACAAACTGTTTGCCGGCTTTCATTGGGCCAACCGTATGAGAGCTGGACGGGCCGATGCCGATCTTAAACATGTCGAAAACGCTAATCACGCTAAAACTCCTTAAAGAGGCATATTGTTATGGCTGCAACAGCCTAAGCTGCGCAGGAAACCAGGCTCGGGTGGCCGGTTTTACATCAACGGAGCTTAAACCTCATTATAATAGTGGTTTGTTCCGGGTGCTGGTATTTTACAGGTATTTCATAAGGCTTAAGAGAGTATTTACGGTTTTTTTAAAAGACTGATGCGCTGAACAGTAGTTGAAAAAAAATAGCCATGAAGTGATAGCGATCGCTTTACAGATGAAAACTGTAAGAGACAAACACTAAATTGTGAAATCAATCACAGAAGTCGGCGGCCTTAAATGCTTACTTGCTGCGCCAGGCGACGAATGATGGCGGCGGTTAACCCCCAAACAAACTGGCTTTGATACCAGGAAAGGTAGAGCCGGTGTGAATGGCCGTTGCGGTGAATATCCAGCGGGTAATAGCGTGATAGCGTCAGTGCTTCGTGCAGCGGCATTTCAAACACCTCCGCCACTTCCTCGGCATTGGCATAGAATTCGATATCTGGCGGAAGCAGGCCAACGATCGGCGTGACTTGAAAACCGGTGTTGCTGTCGAGCGGAGCCAGTTGCCCCAGTACGTGCACCGCCTGCGGCGGGATCGCCACTTCTTCCTGCGCTTCACGTAGGGCTGTCACGATCGCTGAGCCATCTTCGGCATCGGTTTTGCCCCCGGGAAAGGCCACCTGGCCCGCGTGTTTACGCAATGAATCAGCCCGGCGGGTGAGTAGCAAGGTCGGTTCCGGCCGGCAGATAATCGGGATGAGTACCGCAGCCGGGCGCACGTTATGCGAGGCCTGCGTGGCCTGTGGCAGTTGCAATTGAAAACGGCTGATGAAAGCGGCCAGTGACGCCGAATGGTCCGGATATTTCACGAAACGGTAAACTCCCCCAACTGTGGCAAGATGCGGCCTACCTTATCAAAGGTTTCCTGATATTCCGCCTGCTCCTGGCTGTCGGCAACGATGCCACCGCCTGCGGAACAATAGATGCGGCCGTTTTCGGTGGTCAGCGTCCGGATAGTGATATTGGTATCCATGGTGCCGCAGGTGCTGATATAGCCAATGCTGCCACAATAGGCATTACGCCGCTGTGGTTCCAACTCTTCGATGATCGCCATGGCGCGTACTTTGGGGGCTCCGGTGATCGAACCGCCAGGGAAACAGGCACGCAGCAGTTCGGTGGCTGGCGTGGTGGTGGGGAGCTGCGCGGTGATGGTACTGACCAGATGATGTACCGCCGGGAACGGTTCAACCACAAACAGTTCGGGCACGCGTACGCTGCCCGGTTGTGCCACGCGGCCGATATCATTGCGCAGTAGATCGACAATCATCAGGTTTTCAGCGCGATCTTTCGCTGAGTTAGCCAATTTCTCTGCCTGCGCCGCATCTTCCGCCGCATCGGCCAAGCGAGGCAGGGTGCCTTTTATCGGCCGGGTCTGGATCCGCTGATTCTCCAGCCACAGAAAACGCTCCGGCGAAACGCTCAACACGCTGTTTTGCGGCAGCCGCAGAAAAGCAGAGAACGGTGCGCGGTTGCTGGCGTTCAATTGGCAGAAAGCCTGCCATTCGTCACCTTGATAAGGCGCGGAAAAGCGCTGTGCCAGATTGATTTGGTAACAGTCACCGCTGCGTAGGTACTCCTGAATACGGCGAAACTTCTCACCGTATTGCTGGCGCGTCATATTCGCCTGCCAGTTGCCGGTCAGGACAAAAGGCGCACAAGACGGAGTCTGTTGCTGGCTAAGCCAGCGCCAGCGTTGTTCAACATCGCCATAGCTGAGCAGCGTCAATGTCTGCTGTTGATGATCGGCAATCAACGCCCAGTCATAAATACCAACCGCCATATCTGGTAGGGCAATATCTGCCTGAGCCCACTGCGGCAGTGTTTCTACTCGCCGCCCTAAATCGTAACCGAACAGCCCTAACGCACCGCCCTGAAAGGGGAGGTCCGTATTCGGTCTCGGGCGTAGGTGTAGCGCCTCCAGTTGCTGTTGCAACAGCAGGAACGGATCTTCTGATGAGATCTTGCTCTCAGCGCCATGGCAAATTTCGGTGTTTGAGCCGCGGGTGGTCAGAGTGAGGCGCGGCTCGGCAACCAGAATATCAAAGCGATTATGGGAGTGCTCGGCAAACCCAGAATGCAGCAACATAGCCCAAGGTTGCTGCGCCAGTGGAGCAAACAGCTCCAGCAGTGATTCACGGGTATAGGGCAAAGATTTAAGGTTTGGGGCGGTTGCACTCATGGGCTTCAATCGACCTGGCTGACAGGAATGGCGGTTTCGGCTGGTTATTCTGCCATATTCTACCCGCAGGCGCAGCCCACAGTGGCTCCAGGCGAAAAGTAAACCAAGTATTTCTTGCGACTTTTACACCTCTTCTAGATGTAAAAACGCAAGAAGCCTTGATGCTGGCAAATAGAGATCATAGTGTTACCTAAACTTGCGAACATATAATAACATTCTATTATTAATTACGAATGGTTATTATTTCTTTGTTGCCATATTTCTGAGGCAACATGTTATTTAATTCTGAACATGGATTGTGGATATCAAAAATACTCAATAAAATCACCCAGTCAGTCTTGTAGTTCATTGCCTTGCAGCAAAGCAGCACCCTGAATTTATTAAAATAATTAAACACTTTTACTTCTGCCAGCAAAGAGCCGTATATGTCATTAAAACTGAGTGTTATTGTCCCTCTGCATAATGTTGGGGAACTGTTCATCCCTTTTCTGGAGTCTCTGCTTGCGCAGCAGGAACAACAGCTTGAAGTGATTATTGTGAACGATGGCTCTACCGATGGCTCAGGAGATATTGCTCACCGTTATGCCGCGCAGCATCAGCACATTAGCGTGATCGATCAAGCGAATGCAGGCGTATCCAGTGCGCGTAACGCCGGATTGGCCGTCGCGCGTGGGAAATATGTCGCCTTTCCTGATGCTGATGACTTATTGGCGCCAGAAATGTATTCAACGCTGATTGCACAGGCGGAACGGCATCAATTAGATGTGATGCAGTGCAATGGCGAACGTTATTTCGCCAGTAATGATGAGTTGCAGCCGATCATTCCCCAGCAACGATTGAAAGACACCACGGTGATCAGCGGTGCGCAATGGCTGGAAAAAGCGCTGGAATCCCGACGTTTTATTCACGTGGTGTGGCTGGCGGTTTACCGTCTTGATTTTATCAGGCAGCATCAGCTCTATTTTGAACCGGGTCTGCATCACCAGGACATTCCCTGGACTACCGAAGTGATGTTTAACGCCCAGCGGGTGAAATACCTCAGCAAGCCACTGTATCGCCAGCGGGTTCACGATCGGTCGATTAGCAATCGCCGCCGCACCGGGCAGGCCAACGTTGAATACCAGCGTCATTACATGCAGATCGTGGAGATGTTGGTGGCGTTGAATCAGCGCTACGGCCAGAAAATCCCGCTTTGCCCGGCATTTCACTGGCAAATCACTCGCGAAGCGTTGGGGATCTGCCACAGCATTCGCCGCGAACCTGAGTTACAGGCACAGCAGCAGATCACTGAAGAGTTCTATCGGCGTGGTATCGATCAAGCCATGATCGCCAACATGCGCGGTATCAAACAGATATGGCAGGTCATGTTGTGGCGACATCGTCTGAAGCAGTGGCGGAGCAACAGCCGTTGCCCGTTGCGGGCCCCAGAATAACAGGCGTAGGGTTCCACGGTTTTAAGGCGTATACTCCACGTCCATTTTACTGGGGAGAAACACATGCTTGCAGGTATGCCGTCACTGAGTCATCAAGAACAGCAGGAAGCTGCTGAACGTATCCATCATCTGATGGCGCAGGGCATGAGCAGTGGTGAAGCCATCGCGTGCGTCGCACAGGAAATCCGCGAAAAACATCAAGGGGATCGGGTGACAGCCCTGTTCGATGATGAAGAGGAAGAACCGCAGGAAGAGCCGACCGAGTATCTGGAAGACGACGCTGAAGACGACGAGAATTATTGAGATTATCGGGGTTCGGCAGGCCGAACCCCGCGGTTATCAGCCTTGAACTATCACAGCGGTAGCTGCCTGTTTAGCCAATTCTACTGCCTGCTCAACGTCCGCTGCGGTAGCCAGTGCTACACCCAGACGGCGTTTGCCGCTGATGTCCGGTTTGCCGAATAAACGTACCTGATTATGGCCGCTTAACGCCCGATCCAACCCACTGAAGCGCAGGTTTTCGCTGCTCAATTCCGGCAGGATCACCGCTGAAGCCGAAGGCCCGAACTGGCGGATGCTACCGATTGGCAACCCGAGGAAAGCACGTACGTGCAGGGCGAATTCGGACAGATCTTGCGAGATCAGCGTAACCATGCCGGTATCGTGCGGGCGTGGTGATACTTCACTGAAAATGACCTCATCACCGCAAACAAACAGCTCGACGCCAAATAAACCAAAGCCCCCTAATGCGTTAACCACGTTTTCTGCAATCGCCTGCGCACGGCTTAATGCCAACTCAGACATCTGCTGCGGTTGCCAGGATTCACGGTAGTCGCCGTCTTCCTGACGATGGCCGATCGGGGCACAGAAGTGTATGCCATCAACGGCATTGATGGTCAGCAAAGTGATCTCGAAATCAAACTTCACCAATCCTTCCACGATCACCCGGCCACCACCGGCGCGGCCGCCTTGTTGGGCGTATTCCCATGCGCTGCCAAGCAGCTGCTCGCTACGGATCAGGCTTTGCCCTTTGCCAGACGAACTCATTACCGGCTTGATAATGCATGGATAACCAATTTCTGCCACTGCCGCACGGAAACCCTCTTCGCTGTCGGCAAAGCGATAGCTTGAGGTTGGCAAACCCAGCGTTTCTGCCGCCAGACGGCGAATGCCTTCGCGGTTCATGGTCAGGCGCGTAGCTTCGGCACAGGGCACCACATTGTGCCCTTGCTGTTCCAGCTCGACCAGCATGCTGGTGGCGATGGCTTCTATTTCCGGCACGATGTAATCAGGGCGCTCCAGCTCAATGACCGCTTTCAATGCCTGACCATCCAGCATATTGATCACATGGCTGCGATGGGCCACATGCATGGCAGGAGCGTCTTTGTACCGATCGACAGCAATCACTTCCAGCCCTAAACGCTGGCATTCAATGGCAACTTCTTTACCCAACTCGCCAGAGCCGAGCAGCATAACGCGGGTAGCAGAAGGGCGCAGAGCGGTTCCAATTGTCAACATAGTTTCGTACCAATACGGTCTGATAGTAGGCGCGCATTATATACGAAAACGATTGCGTGTGCAGAGGGTGAGATAACAAGGCCCGGAAATCTGCCGTTGCTAGCAGTTTTTTTACCGCTGAAATCTGGAATCCACACTAACTCTGTTATCATCTGCGCCTGATTCGGTGCCAGCCCGCGGGCCGCGCCGCCTTTCCACTTGCTATATAAGAGTTATTGCCGTGAGCACAGTTTCCTTTTCTTCCCTGCCGCTGCCAGCCGAACAGTTGGCCAACCTCAACGAACTGGGGTATGCCGAAATGACGCCGGTACAGGCCGCAGCGCTGCCCGCTATCCTGAAAGGGCAGGACGTTCGTGCCAAAGCGAAAACCGGCAGCGGCAAGACGGCGGCGTTCGGTATTGGTCTGCTGGATAAAATCAATGTTGCCCAAGTGGCGGCTCAGGCGCTGATCCTTTGCCCGACGCGTGAGCTGGCCGATCAGGTCAGCAAAGAACTGCGCCGCTTGGCACGCTTCACCCAGAACATCAAAATCCTGACCCTGTGCGGCGGCCAGCCGGTGGGGCCACAGCTCGATTCATTGGTGCATGCGCCGCATATCGTGGTCGGGACACCGGGCCGCATCCAAGAGCATCTGCGTAAAAAAACGCTGGTGCTGGACGATTTGAAGGTGCTGGTGCTGGATGAAGCCGATCGCATGCTGGACATGGGCTTTGCCGATGATATCGACGATGTGATCAGCTATACGCCGCCGCAGCGCCAGACCTTGCTGTTTTCTGCCACCTATCCGGCAGGCATTGAGCGCATCAGCGCCCGCGTGCAGCGTGAACCGCTGAATGTCGAAGTGGATGAAGGGGATGAGCCCACCACCATCGAACAGCGTTTCTATGAAACTACGCGCGATCAACGCCCGGCAGTGCTGGTGGCGGCGATCCGCCATTATCAACCCGCTTCCTGCGTGGTGTTCTGCAACACCAAGCGTGACTGCCAGAGCGTGTTTGAAGCGCTGGAAGCGCGCGGCATCAGCGTGCTGGCGCTGCATGGCGATCTGGAACAGCGCGATCGCGATCAGGTATTGGTACGTTTCGCCAACCGCAGTTGCCGCGTGCTGGTGGCGACCGACGTCGCGGCTCGTGGTCTGGATATCAAAGATCTGGAACTGGTGGTGAACTACGAACTGGCCTTTGACCCGGAAGTGCACGTACACCGCATTGGCCGTACTGGCCGTGCTGGTTTGAGCGGGCTGGCCATCAGCCTGTGTACGCCACAGGAAATGGCGCGCGTCCATGCGATCGAAGAGTATCTGCAAATAACCGCCAACTGGGTGCCGGTTTCAGAGCTGAGCGGGGCGTCAAATGCCTCGCTGGAGGCCGAAATGGTCACCTTGTGTTTCGACGGTGGCCGCAAGGCGAAAATCCGCCCTGGCGATATTCTCGGTGCGCTGACCGGCGATGCCGGGCTGACGGCAGCGGATGTGGGCAAAATTGATATGTTCCCGGTGCATGCTTACGTGGCGATCCGCAAGGCCAGCGCACGCAAGGCGCTGCAACAGCTTCAGCAGGGCAAAATCAAAGGCAAAAGCTGCAAAGCGCGGCTGCTGAAATAATAAACGGCGGAGCGCTTGCGCTCCTGCTCGATATGATATTATACTGTATAAAATTACAGTATTCTAACCTTTGAGGAATGCGCAAATGGCTGTTGAAGTGAAATATGTAGTAGTAAGAAACGGTGAGGAAAAAATGACTTTCGCTAACAAGAAAGATGCCGATGCCTACGACAAAATGCTGGATCTGGCCGACAGCCTCGGTGAGTGGCTACAACAGGCACCGATTACCCTTGAAGATGAACAGCGTGAAGGGCTGAGCTTCTTCCTGGCAGAGAATAAAGACGCGTTAGCGCAGATCCTGCGCGGTGCAGCGCCGCAGGAAACAGTGAAAAAGCCGGCTAAAGCCAAAGCTGAAAAACCGGTCGCTATCCTGAAAGAAGAATCCACCTCCGAGTCAGAACAGCAGGCTGCATAATCAGCCGTGATGAACAAGGAACGGCATGAACCGTGAGATAACCTTCTTCAGCCGCTTTGAGCAAGACATTATGGCCGGGCGCAAAACCATCACCATTCGGGATGCCAGTGAATCCCATTTCCACCCCGGTGAGGTGCTGCGCGTAAGCCGTAATGAAGACGGCGTATTTTTCTGCTTTATTGAAGTGCAATTGGTCACGCCAATACGTTTAGGGGCGTTGACCGAGGCGCATGCCCGGCAGGAGAATATGACGCTCAGCGAGCTGAAACAGGTGATCAACGAGATCTATCCAGGGCTGGATGAGCTGTTTGTGATTGCCTTCAGTAAACGTTAATTTCTTGCCTGGCTGAGTCTTTAATCACTCTGCGACACAAATTTTCATCTTTCATACATTTACTGACAAATAATCCCCTAATCTGAAGATTGAGCGGCGATCTGGCATGAAAGTGCCTGCACGCCTGAACTTCACCTGTTCAGAGGTAGACGATGAAAAATAACTGGATGCAACAGATTCAATCCATGCTGGGTGACAAAGCCAGCTCAATGGGCGGCACAGAAGGTATTGGTAAATTACTGGCCCCGACCGCGCTGGGCGGTCTAGTAGGCGTTCTATTAGCCAACAAGTCTTCCCGTAAAATGGTGGGCAAGTTGGGTAAAAATGCGTTGATTATCGGTGGCAGTGCTGCGTTAGGAGCCGTGCTGTGGAACAAATACAAACAGCGCGTCAAAGAAACACACCAGGAAGAGGCGCAGTTTGGCTTGCAGAGTACGCCAGTGGATTTGCGTGCTAAACGGCTGGTACAAGCGCTGGTGTTTGCCGCCAAAAGCGACGGCCACATTGACGCAGAAGAAAAACAAGCTATCGACCATAGCCTGGAGCAATTGCAAGTGGGTGATGAAGCTCAAAGTTGGGTGCAGCAAGCCATCGACCAACCGCTGAACCCGGATCTGATCGCGCAAAGCGTGAAAAATGAAGACGAAGCGTTAGAAGTGTATTACCTGAGCTGCATGGTGATTGATGTCGATCACTTTATGGAGCGCAGTTATCTTGATGCGTTGGCACAATCGCTGAAAATTCCGGCTGACGTCAAGCAGGGCATCGAAAATGACGTTCACGAGAAAAAACGCGATTTGGCGTAGCCCTGCGGCTTGTTAATCTGGTGGGGATCGTGTCACTCTTGCCTTAATCAAGGTAAGCGGATGATTTAGCAATGATGACACCCCCTAAGGCAGAAAAACGTCCTTATCCGATCACCACTCACGGTGACACTCGTATAGATGACTATTACTGGTTGCGTGATGACGAGCGCACAGATCCCCAGGTACTGAACTACTTACAGGCAGAAAATGCCTACACTGATGCACAGTTGAAGCCGCAGCAGGCGCTGCGTGAAACGCTGTATCAGGAGATGGTGGCGCGTATCCCGCAGCAGGAACATTCCGTGCCGTACGTTAAGCGCGGTTTTCGCTATCAGACCCGCTACGAGCCCGGTAATGAATATGCGTTCCATGTACGCCAGCCAGAAGCGGCAAGTGAACAGTGGAGCACCTTGATCGATGGTAATCTGCGGGCCGAAGGGCACGAATTTTACACGCTGGGTGGGTTGGAGGTGAGTCCCGACAACCAGCGCCTGGCGGTGGCGGAGGATTTTCTGTCGCGTCGTCAGTACGATATTCGTTTTAAAAACCTGCATGATGATAGCTGGCTTGAAGAAGTGCTGGAGAACACGTCCGGCAATTTCGAGTGGGTGAACGATTCCTCTACCGTCTATTACGTCCGCAAACATGCTAAAACGCTGCTGCCATATCAGGTCTATCGACACGTGGTTGGCAGCGATCCGCAGCAAGATGTGCTGGTGTATGAAGAACGGGATGATACCTTCTACGTCAGCCTGGAAAAAACCACCTCAGAACGCTTTATCCTGATCCATCTCAGCAGCACTACGACATCGGAAATTCTGCTGTTGGATGCGGATAATGCCAGCAGTACCCCGCAAATGTTTGTACCGCGCCGTAAAGATCACGAATATGCCGTCGACCACTATCATCAGCATTTCTACATTCGCTCTAACAGAGACGGCAAGAACTTTGGTCTTTACCAGAGCGAGCAAGCCGATGAGGCGCAATGGCAGGCGCTGATCGCGCCACGAGCCGAGGTGATGTTGGAGGGATTCAGTCTGTTCCGCGACTGGCTGGTGGTGGAGGAACGTATTGCTGGTCTGACGCAGTTACGCCAAATTCATTGGCGCACTGGAGAAGACAAGAGCATTGCCTTCGACGATCCGACCTATGTCACCTGGCTGGCGTACAACCCACAACCAGAAACGGCCCTGCTGCGCTATGGCTACTCTTCCATGACGACCCCCAGCACGCTGTATGAATTGAATCTGGACAGCGGTGAGCGCGTACAACTCAAGCAGCAGGAAGTGAAAAACTTCACTGCGGAAGATTATCGTAGCGAGCGGGTGTGGGTGAAGGCACGTGACGGCGTTGAGGTACCAGTGTCTTTGGTTTACCGTCCCGATCGTTTTGCTCACGGCGCGAATCCGCTATTGGTTTACGCTTATGGTTCGTACGGCAGCAGCATGGATCCGGCGTTCAGTTCTAGCCGCCTTAGCCTGCTGGATCGTGGTTTTGTTTTCGCTCTGGCACACATTCGCGGCGGCGCCGAACTGGGCCAGCTGTGGTATGAAGACGGTAAATTGTTTAAAAAGCAGAATACCTTCAACGACTTTATCGACGTGACCGAAACGTTGGTGGCGCAAGGCTATGGCGATAACCAACGCGTGTTCGCCATGGGCGGCAGTGCGGGGGGGTTATTGATGGGGGCTATCATCAATCAGGCACCGCAGTTGTACCACGGTGTGGTCGCACAGGTGCCGTTTGTGGATGTGGTCACCACCATGCTGGATGAGACGATCCCGCTGACGACCGGTGAGTATGATGAATGGGGCAACCCGAACGACAAGGCCTACTACGACTACATCAAGCAGTACAGCCCTTACGATCAGGTGAAAGCGCAGGATTACCCGCATATGCTGGTGACCACCGGGTTGCATGATTCACAGGTGCAATACTGGGAACCGGCCAAATGGGTGGCGAAGCTGCGCGAACTTAAGACTGATGATCATCAGTTGCTGCTGCATACCGATATGGATGCAGGCCACGGCGGCAAGTCTGGCCGTTTTAAAGCCTACGAGGATATTGCGCTGGAGTATGCGTTTATTCTTTCGCTGGCCGAGTAGTGAAAACGCGGGTGGCACAAGCTGCCCGCGCTGTTAGCCGATCAGATAATACTTCAACGTATGCTTCATGTCCGGGCTGAGATCGTCGATGGATTTCAGCATCCAGCGCAGATAGCCGGGATCATCCTGCGCCACACGTTCAATCTCTTGGCCGCGATACTTACCGAATTTGAATTTTTTCAGCAACACCGGTTGCTCGGTGATCTGCACCATCTGCTCTGGCGTCCAGCCGGAGTCCCGCATAATGCGTTGCAGCAGTGCGGCGGTCACGTAGCAGTCATACAGCGCACGATGTGGGTAGAGCGTGGTGTCCTGTGGCAGTTGGACATCCAGGTTCAGGGCATAGCGCAGGTATTGGTTGCCATATTTGATGTCCGGGTAGAGCGTTCGCGCCAGCTTGACGGTACATATCCAGGCACCATTCATTTCTGGCAATACTCCGCGATCGAACGCCGCATTGTGTGCCACATAATATTCACTGCCCTGATAGCGACCAATTGCCACTGCAATGCGTGGCTTGCCTTCAACCATCTGTTCGGTGATATGGTGAATGGCCATGGCATCGATACCAATCGGTCGATCGGGGCTGATCAGGTCGCTCATCGGGTTGGTGATACGCCCATCGATCACATCGACAGAGGCCACTTCCACCACGCCGCCATCCAACCCGCAGGTTTCGGTATCTATTACACGTAAGCTCATGTTCTTCTCGGTGACAGTCTCTTGTTTTAGCATAACGATACGTGACACTGGTGTTTTCAGACAACAAAAAACCCGCCTTGGCGGGTTTAACTATGCTTGGAAGTACGCTTATTCACCAGAGTGTTGATCTTTCTTGGCACGCTTACCGGCACGTTTTTCTGCTGGGGTTTTTAACGGCTTCTTCTTCGCATTTTTCTTGCTGTCCATTCCCTTACTCATTATGGCCTCTCAGTTACCTATGGTTGGGTCGGTTGCTGTCCTATTAACCCCATAACGGCAACCATATGCAAGCAACAAAGAGTGAACTGGCATTAACGCGTTGTTAATCCAATGATTATTAATTACTAACATTCCATAAGCTAAAAGTGTTATAATATAACAAAAATGCATATCGGAGATTTCCATGACTGTAATGACGTTGTTAAGCGAGCAGCAACTGCTAGCGATGCCGGAATCTGATTACATGAATGCTGAGCAGCGGGCGTTTTTCCGTCAGCGTTTGCTGGAAGAACAACAAAAACTCTGGCAGCACATTGACGTGCTGAAGCGAGATATCGATAGCGGTGACGTGAGTGGTGATGAGGCTGATAAAGCTGCGCGTGAAGAAGATCTACGGTTGCTGTTCCGTCAGTTGGATCGAGAAAGCCGCCTGTTACCGAAGATGACCGCCGCATTAGCGCGGCTGGAAAATGGTGATTACGGCTACTGCCTGGAAACGGGGGAACCTATCGGTTTGGGGCGCTTGTTATTACGCCCGACGGCGGAATTGGGTATTGAGGCTAAAACGGCACAAGAGATGCGTGAACCGCATTTGCGCAAAAGTAAATCGACGTCATTTTAAGCAAAATCCCGCTAATATGTTGGTGTAATTAAGTATTTTCTTGTTTTGACGTTGACCTGATGCGTGGCTTCGGCTTTGATGAATGAATGACTCACAGAGACGGAAGCGCCATGGAACAATTACGAGGTTTGTACCCGCCATTAGCAGCTTATGATAGCGGTTGGCTGGACACCGGAGATGGTCACCGGATCTACTGGGAACTGAGTGGTAATCCAAACGGCAAACCTGCCGTATTTCTCCACGGTGGCCCTGGTGGTGGGATTGCTCCCTACCATCGGCAATTGTTCGATCCTGAGCGCTATCAGGTGCTGCTGTTCGATCAACGCGGTTGTGGCCGTTCCAAGCCGCATGCCAGCCTGGACAATAATACCACCTGGCATCTGGTCGCGGATATTGAGCGGCTGCGCAAGATGATCGGCGTGGAACAATGGCTGGTGTTCGGCGGTTCTTGGGGATCCACACTGGCGTTGGCTTATGCACAAACACATCCGCAATCCGTCAGTGAGATGGTGTTGCGCGGCATATTCACGCTGCGCAAGCAAGAACTCAGTTGGTATTACCAGGATGGCGCTTCACGTTTCTTCCCCGATAAATGGGAGCGCGTGTTGTCTATTCTGTCAGAAGAAGAGCGGAAAGACGTTATCACCGCTTATCGCCAGCGTTTGACGTCGCCAGATCTCCAGGTACAGCTCGAAGCCGCTAAACTGTGGAGCGTGTGGGAAGGTGAAACGGTCACGCTTTTGCCGAATGGTGCGTCGTCTTCTTTCGGTGAGGATAATTTTGCGCTGGCCTTCGCCCGTATCGAAAATCACTACTTTACCCATCTGGGTTTTCTCGACAGTGATGACCAACTGCTGAAAAACGTACCCTTGATCCGCCATATCCCGGCGGTCATTGTCCATGGCCGCTACGATATGGCCTGCCAGGTACAAAATGCCTGGGATTTGGCGAAAGCCTGGCCCGAAGCTGAACTGCATATTGTCGAAGGAGCAGGGCATGCAACGGATGAACCGGGTATTCTGCACCGCTTGATGTTGGCTACCGATCGTTTTGCTGGCAAGTAACTGACCAGGAAGCCTGCCATATCGGTGGGCTTTTCTACTTCACTTTAGGCTCGTACGGCAGACGGGAGAACTTGTGCGATTCAGCACGATAATGCGCCACACGTTCACGGAAGTAATCTCGCAGATGTGCGGGCTGTTCACGCTCTAACATCTCAGGGATCACCGGCATGTTGTAGCGTTCTTTGAACGCTACACCCGAGGCGGCGAGATCAACGTTCACTTTGTCCATCTCATCTTTGGAAAGCTCTGCCAGATTGTAACCCATGGTATTTTCCTTCAGGTTGCTGCATTGAATCAGCGCAGAAGGTAATTCACCCTTGGTCACTTGGCAAGCCTGAAGCAGGCATAAATCGCTATTTTATTTTCAGCAGTATGGAAGATATTATTTTTTTATTAAATAATAACCATTCTTCTTACAAGGAAATATAAAATAAGGGAATACTCTGACAATATTACCCACTACTCTGAAGGGGTATTTAACATCATGAAAAAATAAATAAAATTCATAGTGAAAGGGGCGTGAATCAAGGGTTTTTATTTTGTTTTAATCAGGGCATAATGCAGGCGAATCAATTTTATCCTCTCGAAAAATAAAAGGAATCATCATGCTAGCGCAAGAAATGATAAAAAAGCTGAATGAACAACTTAATCTGGAATTATATTCTGCAAATCTGTACCTGCAGATGAGCGCCTGGTGTAGTGATAAAGGCTTTGAGGGCGCAGCTGGGTTCCTGAAAGAGCACTCTCAGGAAGAAATGCAGCACATGCAACGCCTGTTTGATTACCTGAGCGACACCGGAGCCTTACCTTTGTTGGGTAGCATTGCGGCACCGCCGGTAGAGTTTGAATCGTTGGCTGACGTTTTCCAACAGACCTACGAACATGAACAACTGATCACACGTGCAATCAATGAGTTGGCGCATGTGGCAATGACCACCCGCGATTATTCCACTTTCCACTTCCTACAATGGTATGTTGCTGAGCAGCATGAAGAAGAAAAACTGTTCAAATCCGTGCTGGATAAGTTAGCGCTGGTGGGCAACAGCGGTAAGGCACTGTTCTTCGTGGATAAAGATTTGAAGAGAATGGGTACAGCTTCCGCAGGCGGCAACGGCCAGGCTTGAGGGTAATTTTTGAAAAAACGCGTGCTCTGTTCTTCACAGCACGCGGTTTTTTATACCCTGTTTTTATCATGGTTTTTCAGCGATACGTGCTGCTAAACAGCAAAATACCAGTGATGTACTCGACTTGTTGATTCACCACCGTTATGATTCAACGCGATACGTTGCTAAAGCCGCAGCGCAATCATTGTGGTGGGGTGAGGTTGCGGAAACATCGCTCCGGTTAACGGCCTGCCCCTTATCACCTTCATTATGATAAAAGGGATTCCTCTGTGATCGCTAGAATTCGTTCATCCTATCGCCTGCTTTCTACCATTTTCGTGCTGTTTGTCGGGCTTTCTTCCCAGCAGGCTCTGGCGCATGCCCACCTTAAAATGCAGACTCCTGCGGCAGATACCACTATCAGTTCGGCTCCGAAAATGCTGACGCTGAATTTCTCTGAAGGTATCGAACCAAATTTTAGCGGTGTGAAAGTAACCGGCCCTGAGCAAAAGGTAGTGAAAACTGGCAAACTGAGCCTGGAGCCGAATAACAGCACGCAGATCAACGTGCCGATTGAAGCGGAGCTGACGGCGGGGAAATATAACGTCAGCTGGCATGTCGTTTCAGTCGATGGCCACAAAACCAAAGGCCAGTACAGCTTTACCGTAAACTGACCGATGACTCTGGCGACTCTTTTTACTCTGTGTCGCTTTGCGCACTTTGTAGCGGTGATGCTGATGTTTGGCATCAGTTTGTTCACCGCCTTACTGTCGCCGCAGCGTTTCTCTCCGCGCATTATCCGTGATTTACATCCGCTGTTGCTGGTATCGACCTGGATCGCTGCGCTTACCGCGCTGTTGATGCTGGCGGTACAGGCCGGAATGATGGGGGAAGGTTGGGTCGATACCTGGCAGGTGGCAATCTGGTGGGCGGTGCTAGGTACTACGTTTGGTGAAGCCTGGCGCTGGCATTTAGCGGTGGCGTTGTTGGCTTTACTGGCGCTGCGTTTGCCCGATCCTAAACGTGCCAATGTGCTCACAGGATGCTCGGTCTTGTTGCTAATCAGCATGGCGTTTATCGGTCATGCCGCGATGCACGGTGGTGCACTGGGCCTTGCGCACCGTTTTAACCATGCGTTGCATCTGCTGGCAGCGAGCTATTGGTTTGGGTGTTTGTTACCGTTGCTGGCTTGCCTGCGTTACCTGGCCCAGCCGCAGTGGCGCAGCGATGCGCTGGCGACGCTAATCCGCTTTTCCCGCTGGGGCCATATGGCCGTAGCGCTGGTGATCCTCACCGGCATCGTTAATAGCCTGATTATCCTTGGTCATTGGCCGTTGAACGTTGATTCTGCCTATCAGCGTCTGTTATTGCTTAAAATCGCGTTGGTGGCTCTGATGGTCTTGGTGGCGCTGGTCAACCGTTACGTTATCGTGCCAACGATGCACAGCACGCCCACGCTGGCACAACGTGCGTTAGTCATGGCCTGCTGGTGTGAAGTGGTGTTAGGGGCCGCAGTCCTGTTGTTGGTCAGTTTGTTTGCAACCTATGCACCAGTATGACATTGCAGCTTGCCGGGAGCCCCTGACTTGCGGGAAAATCGAATCAAATCGCAACATAAGGCAATATCATGAAATCTGTAATTCTTGGCATCGCACTGCTGGCGATGGCGACCGGCACATTGGCGGCGGATAAACTGGTTAACGTCACTAAGCTGGAATACGGAAACCAGTGGGCGTTTACCAAAGAGGAAGTGACGCTGCAATGCCGCAAGGGCAATGCGCTGTTTGTGCTCAACAACAGCACCTTGATGCAGTATCCGCTCAATGATGCGGCGCAGGCCCAAGTGAAAGCAGGGCAGCAACGTGCTCAGCCTTTGGATGTGCTCTTGCTGGATGATGCCAATAACCCAGGTAAGAAAATGAGCGTTGAAATTTTTCGCGCAAGAGCAGAAAAGCTCTGTGCTGACTAAGCGCTTATCTGCCAACGGGTTATGAAATGGTTGACGGAGTGAGTGAAATTTACGTAATTAATTTCTACTCGAAATTATCACTTACTGTGCGGTGGGCTGGCAAAAGTAGCATGTTCAGCTACTCTTAAAGTGCATGGCTGAGTAAGCCCTGCACAAATGCCAACTTTTAGCGCACGGCTCTCTCCCAAGAGCCATTTCCCTAGACCGAATATAGGAATCGTATTCGGTCTTTTTTTATCTTGTTGATTTATAGGAATAATTTCTCGTATGCCAGAAAGTGTCCGAAATTTGTCCGAATTTTGATATCCGGCCTTTTATAGCATCACGTACTCTTTCCCCCTCATATCGAGATACTTGTCCGTCATTTTCACCGATTTATGCCCCAGTAATTTCATCGCAAATTCCTTTCCTTTCTCAATGTAGTTCGCTGTTGACGAAACAGGCAATACTCATTGAATATCAAAAAATCGCTCTAACCTCTTGAATTTTTTTCTGTTAGCTTATTATTCTTTGCTGTAAATACACCATAAGGAACAGGGCATGAAGAGGGTTCATCTAGGATTTGAAAAAGGCTTGCTAACATTGGCGTTAGTAATTGCCACATCGTTGTTAGAGCAGGGTGTGTGAAGACCGATTCTGCGATTAAAACCCAGCTATCGGGAGATGGTGTCGATGATCTTTTTCTCCCCCTTAACGGCAAAACACCCCCGCCGCCTGACGGGGAGATTAGTAAGTACGTTACGCAGATCCAAACCGCTATTCAAAGCAATTTTTACGATGCCAATTCATATGCTGGTAAGCAATGCGATTTGAGAATCAAGCTAGCTCCGGATGGGATGCTTTTGGATGTTCAGGCTGTAGATGGAGATCCTGCACTTTGTCGCACAGCTATAAAAGCAACAACAAATACGAGCTTTCCTAAACCCCCGTCACAAGCTGTTTATAGTGTTTTTAAAAATGCCTTACTGGATTTTCTCCCCGTAGCGACTGAATGATAAAAGCATCGGGGTTGAATGTGATTGTTTAGCTACGACAAATACAGGACGTGACATTAGCAAAGAAGAAGTCACACTATTTCTTGATGGTCTCACCATGCTTTTAGCGGAGGGGAGCGACAAGGCAGAGGTTTATAACGTGTTACAGATCTTAGAACTCAGGCGACAAACAGCAAGGCTGGAGTTTATAAAGTGTTCATTAATCACGTCAAGTGGTAAGTAGCAATATCGGCAGTTGAAATCCCCAAAATCGCCCCTACATAGCAGTTAACGCTGCCCCGTACCGGCTTCGTGATGTTTGTTTAGGGTTAAACATCGGGAGGGGCAGCGGTCAGAAACTTTCTTTCCTTATCACTCACATCCATAGCCCTCAGAGGGAGGATTTTCCTTCTCCTTTCATCCCCATGCCTAATGAAAGAGTGCAGTATGATACTGTGAAAATCTAATTTTCTGTGTTAGCTAACACCGGCGTTAAAAACCCTGCAAAAAACATTGCTATATGATTGTTTTTTATTTAATAATTTCAAGGCCAATTAAAGTCTTCATGGGGGGAGCGATTGTGGGTACCAAATTCATTCTAATCCTGTTTTTTTTCTCATTTTTAAATTGTCTGTTTTGTCCTGATGCAGGTGCGGCCAGGACAGGAACAATTACGATAAAGTTTGGCGAAACAACAGAGGATGCGTTTAAAAAAATACATCCTAGAGCAGTAAAAGTAGGTTTCAATAAAGCTCTGAAGGGTAACATTTACCTATTAACCCCTAACCTGAACGACGATGTGCGTAAGGATATCGTCCCTGAAGATCTCGACAAAGTTTTAGTACTATTTGATGAAAGTAAAAATTTGGTTGCAATGCAACTGAAATTTAATGAAGACTCTTTTAGCGTGGGCAGATTTGCGTTGATCAAAAAATATTCAGTTATAACTGAGAAAAAGACAATTTTTGGCACTAAGTATATAGAGTTGTACAACGAGGGGGTTTTTATTTACTTTATTACGCCATCCTACTTTTCAGGCTCTACCCTATTCTTTATAAGAAGTGACAGCAAAGAAAATATTCTACAAAAGGCTCCTGAAAGTCTATTGATTAATGAGGTTAAACTTCTTAATTTCATGGCAGATAAATGTTTTACGCCGTCACAGTAACCTTAGCTATTTAATAAGCAAGTATATGCTTTTTGTAAGCAACCTGTTTTAGGCTGTTTCTCACACTGGCCTGTGTCCGCTAGTTACTGATTATGGTGAGTTAAGGATATTTTCATCTAAAAGTGGTATGGGTTATTGTAAGGCGAACATCAGAAATTGTGAGGCATTAAAATTAAAAAATAATGTTCATGAGCTCACTGCCACACCTCAATTTAACGATGGCGGGTGGTATTTCTCTGGAATAAGGATAGTCAGGTAATTTCTGGCTCATGCGACCGTCTACCAAGAAAGCTTGCCTGGTCACCCTGACCGTTAAGGGACACCACCTAAAATTAGGGTTAGTGCAAATAAGGGCTCTGCCGCATAAAGGCTATTGCACTTTGAGCACCGACTGCTCCACGATTAATACCCCATTTTTATAAACCATCAGCACACCCGGTGGACTATCACTGGTGCCTACCACCGTCACCTGACATTCATATTGGTAAGGGCCGCTTTGAAATTGAAATGTGTGATTGCCACCACTGCCATTGAATTTTACCTCGCCATTTTTCAGCACCAGATCTGGTTTATCACTGATCGGATTTCCTTTGGCCCAAGAGGCATAGCGATATTTGCCATTGTTCAGTTGATCGATGCGAATAGTAAATTTTTCGGTCTGCCACATCAGCACGGGACGTTGATACTCTTTCAGGCTTGGGTGCAGGGTATTTTTTTGTTTGGCGATCAGTTCGCTGGCTCGCTTGGCTTCAAGCGCTGTCTGATAATTGACGGCAATAATATTGCCATCGTAATCCATCCATATCTTACCGCTACCCAACATAATGCCGCGCCATCCCATCGACTGCCAATCTTGTTCGGCACGAGATTGTGCAATGGTGTCGAGAAGGGTGCGATCAAATACCTCATCAAAGCGTGTAAGCATCTCCTGTGGCCCGCTGATTGCCGCAAGAGGATATTCTCGCTTTAAAGGGTAGGCGATCCGGTTGACAATGGCCTGATGATCCTTATTTTTTGCCGCATCGATAAAAGAGAACACTACAGGCTGATATTTTACCGGGAGAAGAGCCTCTTGCCCATAAACAGATGCCGCACTCAGTACCAGTCCTAGGAGCCCGAACACTCCTTGCTTACACCACGTCATCACGCGTGATTGGCCAAACCTTGTCGCTTGTTTCATTCTGTTCCCCGATAATTATCTTGCTTGTATCTTAAAGAAATTGTTTTTGTAATCCAATATTGGGGTGCCCTTTCGGGCCAGGGCCATTCGCACATATTGCTGCGTTTTTCGCCGCTTATTTGGCCCACCAAAATCCTTGATCTACGTGCAAGTGACTGCCAACTGTGCTGTTCCCACAATGTGAGCAAACGTCATTTACCAGCGAAACGTTCGGTGATGCAGTTATGCCGTTGCAGGTGAGTCAGGGGTAACTGGATGTATGCGCCTCTCGAATCGATGTGTTGATTTAGTGGCAGCGGGATAGTGCAGGGAAACGAGTATGCGAGCTTGGTGCAACCACCGGCAACGATGTTAAGCACATCGTTGAGCCCGCGACATAAATTTATACCAGTTTCAATTTAAATCAAGCTGGTCAATAAGAATTGGCTGAAATCAGGTTTTTTCTTATATTCCCAATATGACCACCATGACAGATGACACTCAACGAGCGCGGTCTGTCATGGTTACTTCAGTTCTTTTAAATCTGATGGGCATTCGGTATACCCCTCATCCGCGAGAGTACGACCAAGTAATGGAGGATGATGATCGGCGCTGGAAAGAGATAATGGAAAAAGGGTGCTAATGTTCATTGCCCTGTTTCTGTGCTCTGCTACCATGTAATGAGTTGTTACTTGTCTATGGGAAGGGATGAAATGAAAAAGATTTTTGCCGCTGTACTGCTAGCATCGCTACTGACTGGTTGCGTGTCTTCAGCTGGTAACGAAAACCTACATAAAGAAACCCAAACGAGCATAAAAAGTAAGATTAAAGAGGGTGTAACAACGAAGACCGAAATCAAAGGAATGCTGGGTACTCCGGATAACGTTAGTTTTACCGATAGCAAGAATGAAATCTGGATATATGAATATGTTGAGGCTACGGTCACTGGGGAGTCGTACATTCCATTCTATGGTTTATTCCATAACGGGATGAAAGGCACCCAAAAAGATCTTACTATTACTTTTAATGGTGACGTGGTTGAGAAGTATACCATCGTTGAGTCACCTCTCGAAACCAAGACAGGATGGGCTGATTAAAGGTTATAGATCCTGCCATCTCAATCACTGTATCCAAGCCCAGTTATTGTGGGCTTTTTGTTGTCTGTGTAGCATTGATTCTCTATTAGTTGACAGTGTGCATTTTTTATTTTATCTAGGAGGGAATGAGGTAATTAATACTTTAAACTGATTACCGGATTATTTCCAAAGTTAGATCACAATAATTCCAGCTCCGCTTCAATCTCTACTGGGACATTCCATGGGAGACCTGCGACACCAATAGCAATTCGAGAATGAGAACCTATCTCCGTTCCAAAAACATCTTCAATGAGTTGAGATGCAGGGTTGATTACTTTCGAAAAATCTACAAAGTTTTGTGAGGAATTCACCATGCCAGAGACCCTGACCCAAGCGGCAATACGATCCAAGTAAGGTAAGAGTACGCTAACGTGTTGCCTTAAACTGGCGTCTAGCAGAGCTAAATTATGTAGCATGAAATGGAAATCCGAATCAATATTGCTGAGCTTGACTATTAATAGTGAAGTTATCGTAATCAGCAGGGAATGCTACAGATAAACGCCTTCACTTACTCAATTCCCTGCAAACAGCTCTGTTCAAGTATCCACTGACGAAAAGCGACAATGCGCCAATCCTCGTGGTTTTTTTCCGGGTAAACCAGGTAATAGGCAAACTCTTGCCCAATGTTGATGCCAATATCAAACAAGCGTACCAAACGCCCTTGCGCAATTTCGCTGTTGACCATGGCCAGTTCAATAAGCCCGATGGCTCCGCTTTCAATCACCGCTTGCGCCACATGGCTGGATTCGGAAAATGCCAGGCATCGGCTGTCGTCGAAGTCTTCAATACCTGCTGCCGCCATCCATATCCGCCAGTTTGGCCAGACCACGTTCTCAACTTTGCAATCGACATAGCAGAGCGTTTGCGAGAGCAAGTCGCGAGGCTCTTTCAGCCTGATACCGGTTGCTAATAGCTCAGGACTGCACACCGGCACCACCATCGTATCAAAAAGACGTTCTGCGCAGGCATGCTTGTAATTCCCTGAGCCAAACCGAATGGCAATATCGACATCGTCAGCATCAAAGTCTCGTATTCGATCGGTGATATCGAACGTGAGCTCTAAATTCGGATTTGCGGCTCTGAATTCAGGCAGTCTCGGCAACAGCCAGTTAGTGGCGAATCTTGCTCCCAGAGAGATATGCAGATGCGAAGTTCCTCGAGCCGCTCTTTTGGCGCTGCTGGTTGCTCGCTGTAATGCATCCAATGCTGTGGCCGCAGCCTCAAACAGTATTGCCCCTGCGGGCGTGAGTTGGATACTGCGACTGGTGCGGAAGAACAACTTGATATCCAGTTGCACTTCGATTTCTTTGATTTGATAACTGACCGCCGCCGGGGTAAGCCCCAATTCATCCGCTGCACGGGTGAAATTCAAGTGGCGCGCTGCGGCGGAAAATGTTCTCAGTGCGCGGGTTCCAGGGAATGTCCGATTCATTAATCATCAAGCCAATTTTGATAATAAGAGGGAAATTACTCGTTTTTAAGTGGGCTTGCTATAGCAGATGATAGAAAAACTTAATCATCTAGCTTTGGGGGTAATGATGTCTACGGGTTCCACATCTTTTGTTGTTCAGCGCAATGGTCAGAAAGTAACAGCGGGTGAACTGACTCCGCTGGCTTTTGCGGGTTTTGCACATTTCACTGCTATGCAAGTGCGGGGAGGCAAACTCCGCGGTCTCGATCTGCACCTTGCGCGGTTACGGCAGGCTTCGGAAATTATGTTCGGCGTGGTTTTACCCGATGAGCAAGTGTGCGGTTATCTGCGTGCGGCACTGGATCACGGCCCACAGGACCTTTCACTGACGGTGACACAGTACTTATCCGCCGGGGAGTTTACCGTTGCGGCATCGGATGCAAAACCGGAAGTGCTGATCCGTACTGGGCCAGCAGCTTGTGGCCCGACAGGGCCGTTGGCATTAGGAATAATGGAATACGAGCGAATCCTTCCAGAGATAAAGCACGTAGGTGAGGTAGGCAAAACCTATTTTCTTCGTCAGGCGGTGGTAAATGGAGATGATGACGCGGTTTTTGTCGATCGTTTTGGGCGCTTGAGTGAGGGAACGATCTGGAACCTGGCTTTCTGGGATGGTCACTCGGTGATCTGGCCTGATGCACAAATGTTGGAGGGGACCACGATGAGCATTGTTCGGCGGCAGTTGGTTCACCTTAACGTTCCTCAGCAGGTGCGGGAAATTACATTTGCCGATCTGCCCAACATGGCCGGATGCGTTGTGATGAACTCATGGTCACCAGGAGTTGCCGTCAATCGTATTGGTCCAGTAATAATGCCTGAAGCCCCTTTATTCTTAGCGTTACTTCACCGTGCCTATCAAGCTGAGGCACTTACCCGGCCATAAGAAGAAGGTGTGCGCCGGTGAAATTCTGCGCACACCCATTCAATGCATCAACCCTGTCGATAGATCTCCAATGCCTGCTTGCCGCTGGCACCTTGATGGACGATCGCCATCAGCGCGCTGACTACCAGTGACGGATTGCTGTGCTGATAAACATTGCGGCCATATACCATCCCGCTGGCACCTTGGGCCATCAGTGCGGCGGATTTTTCCAGCACCGCGCTCAATTCCCCTTTGCCGCCACCGCGTACCAGCGTTGGGCAGCGCGCCGCCTCTACAATGCGGTGGAAATCTTGCACTCGCTCGGTGGGATCGGCTTTGATGATATCCGCCCCCAACTCTCGCGCCAACCGGACCAGCGGCACCATTTTCTCGACATCTCCCAGTGAACTGTAGGCGGCACCCAGCCCCGCGGGGGCCATCACCAGCGGTTCGATCATCAGCGGCATGGCGTAGTGCTCGCAGGCGTGGCGCAGGCGACCGATATTCTCTACGCACTGGCGGAAAATGCCGGGCTCATCGGGGATCATGTACAAGTTCACCACCACGGCGGCGGCGTCCATCTGCAATGCGGCCAGAATGGGTGCTTCCAGGTTGTGTAACACCGCCCACATTTCACGGTGGCGTGCGGCGTTATAGGCGTTGCCAACGTCGGTGCGCATTACTAGCGCCGGTTTGTTACGCAAAGGGATATTCTGCAACAGATCGGCCTGACCATAGTTGACCTGAATGGCGTCCGGTTGGGCCGCAATCAAGTTGTGCATCACCTGTTCAATATCTTCCAGCCCAATCAAGAAATCAGGCTCGTTAGCAATGCCGTGGTCGATCGCCACATCCAGACATTTTCCCTGATTAAACAGGCGGTTCATCCGTACTTTACTGCTCAATTGCATGCCAATACCTCCTGATGCTGTGGTTATTTCAGTATTGCCGAGCGGTGGCGATTACGACAACTGGGATGCGTTAATTGCGCTCAGGTTCGCATATTTAACGCAAAAAACAGGCGGCACCTATCAAGCGAGCGCAGGGAATAGGATGCGTTTGTCGTCATTTGTTAGATCCGTGTCATGTTTTTGTTACCCGCCGATACCAAAATGCATGTTTCGCTTGTTTGGGTTAAAAAATTTCAATAATCTAAATTATGAAATAAATATTTGATTTTCGTGTTGAGCACTAACACCAGATCGGGGAGTAAACTTCAATATATTGTTTTTAATCTATTTTAATCTGTCACTTAAGCGTTCGATTTCCTCCTTTTTACGGTGAGAAATGCAGTGATTTACCGTTTAAAAAAGAGGGGTATGGGTAGATTGTTGTTTGAATGTAAAAAATATTTTTCATTGACTGCTAAATCAGCAGGCCTCTCATTCTAACGATTAAAGGGTACAGAACATGAAGCTGAAGAAATGGATCGTCACCTCGGTGTTGATGTGTATGTTGCCAGTCAGCGTGTTGGCTAAAGACATCAAAATCGGCGTATCGATGGCGCACTTTGATGACAACTTCCTCACCATTTTGCGCCAGGCAATGCAAAGCAAAATGAAAGAAACCGGTAACGTCAGCGGCCAGTTTGAAGATGCCAAAGGGGATATCGCTCAGCAGATCCAGCAGGTGGAGAACTTTGTCAGCCAGGGGGTGGATGCCATCATCCTTAACCCGGTGGATACCCAAGGGGTGAAACCGATGATCAAGCTGGCGGAAAACGCCAAAATCCCGTTGGTGTTTATTAACCGACGCCCCGAAGCCACATTGCCTGCCGGTATGGCCTATGTGGGATCAGATTCCAAGCTGGCCGGAAAGTTGCAGATGGAAGAACTGGCCAAGCTGATGAACGGCAAAGGCAATGTGATGATCCTGCTGGGGGAGCTTTCCAGCGAAGCCACCCGCGATCGGACTCGCGGGGTTGAGGAAGTGGTAGCTCAATATCCAGGCATTCATATCGTCGATAAACAGACGGCCAAGTTCTTCCGTAAAGAAGCGGTGGACGTGACCACGGATTGGATCCTTTCCGGTCAGCAGATTGATGCCATTGCTTCCAACAACGATGAAATGGCGATTGGGGCGATTCTGGCGCTGAAACAGGCGAAAAAAAGCGGCGTACTGGTGGCCGGTATTGATGGCACACCGGATGCGCTGGAGTTTATCAAGAAAGGCGATCTCAGCCTCAGCATCTTCCAGGATGCCAAAGGCCAGGGTGAGGGTGCGGTACAAACCGCCATCCAATTGGTGAACGGCGAAAAGGTCGAAAGCAGCGTGATGATCCCTTATCAACTGATTACCGAAGCTAATTATCAGCAATTTGCTGGTAAAAACAACAAATAAAGGTTAGCTCCTGAATTCTCCCTTCGTACCTGATTTCAACGGTAAATCAGGTACGGATGTGTTGGGTATAAAGGCGGAGGTGAGCGGTATGCATCCCTATGTACTTGAGGCTGAGGGCATCAGTAAACAGTTCCCCGGTGTTAAAGCGTTGGATAACGTTTCCATTAAAATCAAACCGGGCAGCGTACATGCGTTAATGGGCGAAAACGGTGCCGGTAAATCGACGCTGATGAAATGCCTGATTGGTATTTATCGTCCTGACGCTGGCATTATCAAAATCAAAGGCCAGCCGATCACTTTCAGCGATACGCTGGAGGCGCTGCACTCGGGGATTTCGATGATCCACCAGGAACTCAATTTGGTGCCGCATATGACGGTGGCAGAAAATATTTGGCTGGGGCGCGAGCCCGCCCGATGGGGTTTTGTGAATCACGGCGAGCTTAATCAAAAAACCCGCGAACTGCTGCTGCGGCTGAATATTAAGTTAGCGCCGGAAACCATGGTGGGGGATTTGAGCATTGCCAGCCAGCAGATGGTGGAAATTGCTAAAGCGGTTTCTTATAACGCCGACGTATTGATTATGGATGAACCGACATCGGCATTAACCGAAGGTGAAGTGGTACATCTGTTTGCGATTATTCGCGAACTGCGAGAGCAGGGCAAAGGGATTATTTACATCAGTCACAAGATGGATGAAATCTTTGCGATTACCGATGAAGTCAGCATCTTTCGTGACGGCACCTTTATCACCAGCGATAAAACGGAAAACCTGACCAAACAGTCGCTGATCACCATGATGGTCGGCCGCGAATTAACCCAGATGTTCCCCAAATTCAATAACAACATCGGCGAAGAGGTGCTGCGCGTTAAAGGCTTGCGCCGTGCCGGGTGGTTCCAGGATATCTCTTTTAACCTCAAACGCGGGGAGATTCTAGGGGTTGCCGGGCTGGTGGGGGCAGGCCGCAGCGAAGTGATGGAAAGCCTGTTCGGTATGCACCCGACAGAGGCAGGCCAAATCTTGATTGAAGGCCAGCCGGTGACAATAGATTCGCCGTCAAAAGCCATCGAACAGGGGTTGGCTTTTCTCACTGAGGATCGTAAAAAGTCTGGGCTGTTTCTGGTGCTGTCGGTGGTAGAGAACATGAGTATTGTCAACCTCTCCGAATATATTGGAAAAAACGGTTTTGTCAGCCACGTGCAAATGGCGCAAGACTGTATGGACCAGATTAAGAAACTCAATATTAAAACCCCGACCATGGATCAGATTATTAATAATCTCAGCGGCGGCAATCAGCAGAAGGTATTAATTGCCCGCTGGCTGTTGGCACAGCCAAAAATATTGATCCTCGATGAGCCCACGCGCGGTATTGATGTGGGGGCAAAGGCAGAAATATATCGGCTGATCAGTGAACTGGCGAACCGTGGCGTAGCCATTATTTTGGTTTCATCGGAGTTGCCGGAAATTCTTGGCATGAGCGATCGTGTCATGGTGATGCACGCTGGGCGAATCACCGGGATTTTGGATAAAGATGAAGCCGACCAGGAAAAAATCATGGCGCTGGCCTCGGAATAACCTAAAGGTGGACCACTATGAGTAACGCAAATCTGGAAAAAACGTTCACGGCGGCACCGCCGCATAAAGCCACTTTGCTTTCCGGTTTGAGCGGCAAGATGCCGAAAGACACCGGCATTTTCGTCGTGATGATCGGCATTGCGCTGATTTTTGAAATTCTGGGTTGGACCGTGCGCGACCAATCCTTTCTGATGAACCCCAACCGGTTGCTGCTGATTGTGTTGCAGGTGGCGATCATCGGTATTATTGCGGTGGGGGTGACCCAGGTCATTATTACTACCGGTATCGATCTGTCTTCTGGCTCGCTGATTGCCCTGACGGCGGTGGTAGCCGCCAGCCTGGCGCAAACCTCAGACAGTATTTCCCCGATGTATCCCGCTTTGCTCGATCTGCCAGCCGCCATCCCGATGGGTGCCGGGATCGGCGTCGGTATTCTCTGCGGGTTTATCAACGGTTTCCTGATCACTCGCACTGGCATTCCGCCGTTTATCGCCACGTTGGGGATGATGGTGTCGGCACGCGGTCTGGCGCAGTATTACACCAAGGGTAATCCGGTCAGTTTTCTGTCGGATGGTTTCACGGCAATCGGTCAGGGTGCCATGCCGGTGATTATTTTCCTGGTGATCGCGGTGATCTTCCATATTGCGCTGAAGCATACCCGCTACGGTAAATATGTTTATGCCATCGGCGGCAACATGACGTCGGCTAAAGTCTCGGGCATCAACGTCAATAAATACCTGGTGACGGTCTATACCATTGCGGGTGGGTTGGCAGGATTGGCTGGCGTGGTGCTGGCGGCACGCGTCAGCAGCGGGCAGTCTAGCATGGGGGTTTCTTATGAGCTGGATGCCATTGCGGCGGCGGTGATTGGCGGTAGCAGCCTGATGGGCGGCGTGGGGCGTATTACTGGCACCCTGATTGGAGCGGTGATCCTCGGCCTGATCAAAAGCGGCTTCACCTTTATCGGCGTGGATTCCTACATTCAGGACATCATCAAAGGCATCATCATTGTGGCCGCAGTCGCTATTGATATGCGCCGTAACCGCAAGAAAGCGTAACCCCTATCTGGCCGCCGGTTTAACCGGCGGCAGAGTGAACTCAGGCTTCGGCATGGTTGATGCGCCGTGCCTGAACGTATTTTGTCTTCCAGTACTGATTGTCCAATTCTGAAACCGTAACGCCCACTTTGGTGGAGGCATGAAGGAACTTGCCGTCCCCGATGTACACGCCAACATGGCGTTCGCGTGCAGAGGTTTTAAAAAACACTAAATCGCCAGTAGCAAGATCGTCTTTGGCAACGTGTGAACCTAACTTGCTCTGCTCGTGCGAGCTTCTTGGCAAGCTGAGTGAAAATTCATCTGCAAAAATGCGCTGCATATAGGCAGAGCAATCAATCCCTTTGCGTGAGTTGCCGCCGAACTTGTAGCTTACGCCTTCCCATTCATCATAATGAGTCAGGATTTTTTTAAGTCGTTGTGTGTCGTTATACCCTGATTTTGCAGGGTTGTTTTCACGAGCAAGCGATGAATTAAAAAAATCCGACTTGGTGCTGGTACTTGCTGTGGCAGAGAAAGTGAATAACGAAGTCAAAACAAAAAATAACGGAGTAAAAATCTTTAGCATGGTTACATCTGAAGTTAAGTAGTTGTTTGTAGGGCTAACTCCCGTTAGGGAACCTGTGAATGGGGAGACTTTACACAAAAACAGAGCAAAAATAAACCAAAAATTGGTTATTTTTTAATCTTTAAGTTTCAACTAATTGTTATTATTGTATTTTCAGGGTTTTTACCAACATCGTCTTTTAGCATCAACGGTTTTTCAGCTAAGGGGCGCAAAGAATATTCAGGAAAATCGTACTTATATTATTGACCAGGAATATATATTGGGAAAAAGAGCCCACTCGCGTAGTAAAGGAAGTTTCTTGGCTTATGGTGGGAATAATTCTACTGCTAGAGTGAAATAATGTTTTTTGTTTATTTAATACATTAAATATAAGGTTAATCCTAAGTCATTTTCTTAAGTGGTAATGCAATGATAAATTATGGTTTTGGTGTGGCTATTTGGCGTTGAATGGCAGATGTATACAATATAAAAATTAGTTAACAATATAAATTAAAATCGTATATTGACACGGGAAGTTAATGTTTTAATATATTGAAATTAGTCTTTTCTTATTATAAAAATCTGTCATTAATTGTCAGATCGGAGAGTTTTCTCTGTTTTTAATTTAAACTACATGGAGCTGTATGATATGAAGCTAAAATTAGTGTTGACGTTGATTGCTGCTGGTTTTGCTATGAACGCGGAGGCTAAAAAAGCCGTGGCTGGCTATGAATGGGCTGATTACAACCTGAATAGTTGTGTTAATCTGCTGACATCTGCCTCTGTGTCGGAAAAGGAGAGACAAATGTATGTCGTACAGAACCATGGCTGCATTCTTACTGTTAATGCAATAGAAAAAGCACTGGTTATCGATAATGCATCAATTCAATCTAACGAGAAAGAGTTGGCGGTACTGATGAAAAAAGTTCAGCCTTATCTTGATAAAGGATTTGATAACAAAGGGATGGATTTGTGGGTTAGTTACTCCGGGCTTGATCGAGATAATAAAGCGATTATCCAAATCAACCAGGTTCGCAATACTAAGCTTCCTATTCTTAAAACCTACATCAAATAAATTTTTGGTATAATTTAATGGCAAGAGAACGAAGGGTTTAACGAAGCTTCGTTCTCTTTTATTACTCTGCTATTCAATGATAACATTTAGACCGATGGCGAAAAGGTAATTTCGTGCATTCAAAAGGGATTTAGGGTGAAGGCTTTACTTATCACGCTCGTATTCTGTAGTCTTCCGGCATCTGCAACTTCTTCACAAATTATTAATCTGATCTTTGAGTTGGAGCCTCAGGGGAAAACGACTCTCACCACGCTCGAGGGTGATGGCTGTATTGCCAACACCGCGCTGCAAAAAATTACCAGCCTGAAAAACCTGGTTGCCAAGGACCGTAGTTGTACCACATTCACCGAATTGAGTGACGCAGGGTTTAGCATTGATCAATTCAGCCAGTTAAATTTGGTGGTGATCAGAAAAATCCAGGAGGAACATCAGCACAACGAAATTGATCAAGGCATTGATGCTGCATTTATCAACTATGAACTCGACCGGTCACAGGAGCAGAGCAATAATCAGAATCGTATCAGCCAGAATTACCAGCTCGACTCAGGGGCAAACCTAAGTGGCTGGATGTTGCGGCACAGCGGTCACTATAGTCAGCAAAACGGAGAACGGGGTTGGCTTAATGATTCTCTCTCTATGAGCCGCAATCTTTTGTCAGCAAGATCGGTTCTGAAACTGGGTGATGGCAATGGCAGTAGCGATATCTTTAGCAGCAATTCACGTACAGGAGTGGCTATTTATAGCGACGATCGCCTGTTGCCGACAGGTAAGCGCCCGGTGATGGGCAATATTCAGGGCGTGGCGCGTACTTCTGCCGAGGTCACTATTCAGCAAGGCGATCGCATTATACTGCGGAAACGTGTGAAACCTGGCAATTTCAGCTTTAAAGATGTTGAAGTGGCTGACTCTGAAAATGCATTGATGCTGATGGTGCGTGAATCCGATGGTACAGTCACGGTGACGACAATTCCATTATTGGTATTACCTACTACCACGGCAGCGGGTAATATCAAATATGACTTTTTTGTCGGGCAAACACGGCCTGAAGCTTGGGATACTGCTGCAAGCAAACCTTATTCACAATTGACCAGCGTTTATGGGATTAACAAAACAGTCTCTGCTTATGGCGGCTATATCTATGGCAATAACTATTTTGCCAGCGCGTTAGGGGCAGGCTTTAACTTTCGTAAGGCCGGGCTGTTCTCTGTTGATTATAAAGGGGTGCGCTACCGAACCAACAGTGAGGAGATCAAATACGGTGATGCGATTAAAACGCGTTATGCCATAGGGATGCTGGGCGGGCAACTGACTACGAATATTCAGGCTACTTATTACCCAAACAGTAAATATCTTTCGCTCACCGAGTTCGTCGATACGCAAGCGGAAGATCCAGAATATCCTTTTATGTCAAAGATGTATGCTAATCGCAAATATCAGTTGGAAGCCAGTTTGCAGTATAACCTGCAACAAGGTTCGCTATTCAGCTCTCTTTCGAACAGTTGGGATCGCACTGGGCAGAGAACCACGATGCTCAATACTGGCCTCACGGTCTTGCACAAAAGCATCAGCTATTCGGCATTTATGACCTACATGAAGAGCAGTAACTACAGTGAAGATCGGATCATTAATTTCAGCGTAGGTATTCCGCTCAGCATTTTTGAAAATAACAATATCAGGCTACAGCCTGGGCTGAATGCTAACAATGGCAAGATCAGCAAATCGTTGATGGTCTCTGGTTCGGCACTGCGCGATTCAAGCTTCAGTTACAGCGGCAGCGTTGATGAGCAATATCATCAAACCTCGGCTTTCGCCAACTACCAATACAGCGCGGGTGATACAACGTTACGTTACACGCAGGCTCCCGATCGAGAGAGGGTCACTTACAACCAAACAGGCAGCGTGGTTCTGCATTCTCAAGGCGTGACCCTGGGGCAACGAGTGGGGGATACCTTCGGTATTGCCTGCATTGAGCAAACGCCCGGCATTGGCATCATTAATCAGATTGGCTTGACCACCAACAGTCAAGGATGTGCGGTGGTAAGCAATTTAGCTGCCTATAGCGATAACCGAATTGCCGTTGATCAAACGACATTACCAGCGGGGAAAATCGTTGCTAATGATGACAGTATCTATCCGGCTGAAGGGGCCATTGTGCTGAGAAACTATCAGATCAAGGCGATGCCGTAGCTTGAAGTTGCAGCGCTATTGGCCTGCAACTTCAAATACCGGGCTTGTTCTCTGCCCGGTACGACCACGGTGTTTTCTAGGCGCAAGCTAGGCAGTAAAAAAATCGGTCACCTGCTGGTTGAACAGCGCTGGGCAAGCCACGTTGGAGATGTGCGAGGCGGGCAAGGTGGCCAGTTTCGCATTGGGAGCATTAGCCACCAGCCACTCGGCATCTGCCACGGTGGTGACCGGATCGTGCTCCCCGGCAATCACCAGCATTGGGGCGGCCATGCGCGGCGCTTCAGCCCGTAGATCGGCCTGTGCCAGCGCTTGGCAGCAGGCGGCGTAGCCTGCCGCATTTCCCTGTGCCAAGGTTTTTACCAAGCTGGCGACCCGTTGCGGTTGTTCGCGCTGGAAATCCTCGGTAAACCAACGGGCGGGAGAGGCTGCGGCGATAGGTGCCAGCCCATCTTGCTGCACCTGTTGTGCGCGCTGTTGCCAACCTTCCGCGTTGCCGATCCGCGCGGCGGTGTTGGCCACCGCCAGCTTATGGAAACGCTGTGGGTGGTAACGGTTGAGCCACAGGCCGGTCAGCCCGCCCATAGAAATACCGCAGAAATAGGCGCGTTCCACATCCAGCGTATCGAGCAGGGCGATCACGTCCTGGCCCAAAATCTCAAGCGTTAACGGAGCCACTGGCAGCGGCGTAGCACCGTGTCCGCGCTGGTTATAGCGCAGCACGCGGAACTGTTGGGTCAACGCCGCCATTTGCGGTTGCCACAGTTCAAACGTGGTGCCCAGCGAATTAGACAGCACCAACAAGGGTGCTGTGCTTGGGCCATCCAGGCGATAGTCGATATTCATTTCATACCCTCTCGATAATCAGGGCAATGCCTTGGCCGACGCCGATGCACATGGCGCACAAACCATAGCGGCCGCCGGTTTTTTGCAGTTGCCAGGCCGCATTCATCACTAGCCTACCGCCGGAAGCTCCTAACGGATGGCCGAGGGCGATAGCACCGCCGTTCGGGTTCACCTGCGGCGCATCGTCTGCCAGCCCGAGTTCGCGCGTGACCGCCAGCGCCTGTGCGGCAAAAGCTTCGTTGAGTTCGAACACATCCATCTGATCCAGCTTTAACCCAGCGAGGTTCAACACTTTACGCACCGCTTGTACGGGGCCAAAGCCCATAATGCTGGGTTCAATGCCGGTTACGGCACTGGCGACGATGCGTGCCATGGGTTGCAACCCATGTTGCTGCACGCCGCGTTCGCTGGCTAACAGCAGGGCGCAAGCGCCGTCGTTAAGGCCGGAAGCATTGCCCGCGGTGACGGTTCCTTGTGGATTGACCACCGGTTTCAGTTTTTCTAACGCCTGGAGCGTGGTGGCTCTGGGATGCTCGTCCTGAGTAAACAGCAGCGGTTCACCTTTCTTTTGCGGGATGTTGACTTCGGTCAACTGACCGGCGAAGAATCCACTCTCCTGTGCGGCGGCGGTGCGCTGCTGGCTGCGTAAGGCAAAAGCATCCTGATCGCGGCGGTTAATGCCAAACTTCAGCGCGACGTTTTCCGCAGTCTGCGGCATGGATTCCACACCGTACAGCGCTTTCATCTGTGGATTGATAAAGCGCCAGCCCATGGTGGTGTCTTCCAGTTGCATGCTGCGGCTGAAGGCGCTTTCCGCTTTGCCCATTACAAACGGCGCACGCGACATACTCTCTACGCCACCGGCGATCAGCAAATCGCTTTCCCCAGTTTTGATTGCGCGCGCGGCCATCGCCACGGCATCCAGGCTGGAGCCGCACAGGCGATTAACGGTGCAACCGGGCACCGATGTCGGCAGGCCCGCCAGCAGCAGCGCCATACGCGCCACGTTACGGTTGTCCTCACCGGCCTGATTGGCACAGCCCAGCAGCACATCGTCCAGCGCACTCCAGTCCAGCGTCGGGTGGCGCTGTTGCAGTGCCTTCAGCGGCAGGGCGGCCAGATCGTCGGCGCGAATAGTGGCCAAGCTACCGTTAAGCTTGCCGAATGGGGTACGGACGGCATCACACAGATACGCTGGATTCATGCTGTTTCTCTCCATGCTGAAGGGCAAAAGTCAGTTCGACCGGGGTGATTTCCTGTAGTTGCTGCGGCGTCAGGCCACCAAAGATTTCACGCACCACCAAACCTTGCGGCGTAACGTCGATCACCGCCTGATCGCTGTAGATTCGTTCGATACAACCGATCCCGGTCAGGGGGTAAGTGCATTCTTTCACAATCTTGCATTCGCCTTTTTTGGTCAGGTGTTCGGTCATCACAAATACCTGACGTGCGCCGATAGCCAAATCCATCGCGCCGCCCACCGCCGGAATGGCACCCGGTGCGCCGGTGCTCCAGTTGGCCAGATCGCCACGTTCCGAGACCTGATAGGCCCCTAGTACACAAATATCCAGGTGTCCGCCGCGCATCATGGCGAAAGAGTCACCGTGGTGAAAAAAGCAACCGCCGGGCAGCAGGGTAACCGCCTGTTTGCCCGCGTTGATCAGCTCAGGATCTTCTTCACCAGCAGCAGGTGCCGGGCCCATGCCGAGAATACCGTTCTCGCTGTGCAGGAAGATCTCTTTGTCAGCGGGCAGGTAGTTGGCGATCTGAGTCGGAATGCCGATCCCCAAGTTCACGTAGGCCCCTTCCGGGATATCGCGCGCAATCCGCTCGGCCAACTGCGCATGAGTGAGTTTTGACATAACTATTCCTTAAGCTGAAAGCTGCTGGCTGTTAGCGGGAGAGGTAACCAGGCGCTGCACGAAGATCCCTGGGGTAATCACGGTTTCGGGATCCAGTTCACCCAGTGAAACCTGCTGATTAACTTCGGCGATGGTACAGGTGGCGGCCATCGCCATGATCGGGCCGAAGTTGCGCCCGGTTTTGTTGTACACCAGATTGCCCCAGCGATCGGCGCGTTCGGCCTTGATCAGCGCGAAGTCGGCCTTCAGTGGCAGTTCGAATACGTACTGGCGGCCATCGATCTCGCGTGTTTCTTTATTGGCGGCCAGCAGGGTGCCATACCCCGTCGGAGTATAGATCCCACCGAGCCCAGAACCCCCGGCTTGTATGCGTGCGGCCAGGTTGCCCTGTGGGATCAGTTCCAGCTCCAACTCGCCACGGCGGTAGAGATCGTCAAACACCCATGAGTCTGACTGGCGCGGAAACGAGCAAATCACCTTGCGCACGCAACCGGCCTTCAGCAGCGCCGCCAGGCCGAAATCGCCGTTGCCTGCATTGTTGCTGATTAATGTCAGCTCGCGCGGGCGGCGGCGGATCAGCGCATCCAGCAGAGCATAAGGTTGGCCTGCCGGGCCAAAGCCCCCCACCATCAGGGTAGCACCATCATGAATATCGGCCACGGCGGCGTCGGTGGAAGGCATGCTTTTGTTGATCATTTCTTCTCCTGAGTATGCGGTTGATTACGGTGCCAAGATGTTTGGCTTGCTTTAACTTAGGGGATGAAAAATTGACCGGCAAGTGCGATTATCAGCATATTGTGCGATTATCGGTGTGTTTGTTATTTTGATGTTAATTTTGTGACGCAGGTAGATAATTTGGCATTTGCCGCCGTCCATCACGCTGTTTCTGGCGGCTCGGCGTATAGTGTTCTGATTCGTATGGAAAATTGGAGTCAATGATGAATGATAAACCGGAGTTTGCTACCGAAGAGTTGCAGCGGCTACAGGAAATCAGCGAATTGGCCAACGACCAATACAAGGGCGATCCAAACTTTATGGCCTCGTTGGCTAGAGGGCTGGAGGTATTGCAGGCGTTCAAACCGCAATATTCGGAGATGTCGGTGTCTGAAATCAGCCAGATCACCGGCATTCCACGCGCTGCGGTGCGCCGCTGCCTGTATACGCTGAATGCGCTGGGGTTTGTGCATTGCCCGGATGGCCGTCATTATCGCCTGTTACCCCGGGTGTTGACCCTGGGCCATGCCTATCTTTCTTCTTCGGAGCTGGCGAAAGCGGCGCAGAACTCGCTGGATTACCTGAGCAAGCTGCTGAATGAGTCCTGCTCGGTAGCAACGCTGGACGGTGACAATATTCTGTATATCGCCCGCGCGTCGGTAAAACGTATCATGACCATCGATCTGGGGCGCGGCAGCCGGTTGCCAGCCTACGCCACGTCGATGGGAATGGTATTGCTCAGCGCGTTGAATGAGCCACAGCTGGAAGAGTACCTGTCGCGCGTGGCGATCGAACCGCTGACCGGTTTTACCGTCACCAGCGCCGAGGCGCTGCGCGCTGAACTGGAGCAGGTACGCCGCCAGGGTTATGCGATCAACGATCAGCAACTGGAGATCGGTCTGCGCTCTATCGCGGTACCGATGTACTCACGCAAAGGCGGGGTGGTGGCGGCGATGAACGTGGGGGTCAATGCATCGCAGGTTCCCGCCTCAGAACTGCGTGAAAAAGTTTTGCCCCAGTTGCAGCGTGCGGCGATGGAGCTGGCGCTGTTGCTGTAGCTCACCTCAGGGCTTGATATAGCTGATGCCTTCTTCTTCATACAGGCCGTAGATCATTTGCAGCAGTGTCTTGATGTCTTCCGATTCATCCAGCAAGCGGGTGCTCATGATGATCGGCGAAACCAGATACTGCTCATTTAACGCTTTATAGATCACATCCTGGCGCTTGAGGCTGTGCAGGCACTGCGGCACCAGCGTAATGCCTTCGCCTGCCGCCACCAGGCCTAAAGCCACCTGAAGTTCGCGTACCTCCATGATTTTACGCGGTTCAAGTGCGCGATCGCGGAAGGTGGCCAGCACCTGATCGGCAAAGCTTGGCCGCGGAGTTTGCGGATAAACGATCAGGGTTTCGGCTTGCAGGTGGCGCAGCGTCAGCTCGGGTGCGTTCGCCAATGGGTGATCGGCCGCTAACGCCGCCATCAGGGTTTCATCGCGCAGGATAATGCGGCGCACGTTGGCATCTTCGTAGCGGATGCGGCCAAAACCCACATCGATTCTGCCCTCTTTCAGCGCCTGGATCTGCTCCATGGTGGTCATCTCTTGCAGGCTCATCGCCACTTGCGGGTATTGCGTGCGAAAGCGGCGGATCAGCCGTGGCATGATCCCGTACAGCGTTGAGGCGACAAAGCCAATCGACAGCGAACGCTCCAACTGCCCAACGCGCTGGGTCATCGACTTCAGTTCGACGCTCTGGGCGAGAAATTGCCGCGCATGCCCGTAGAAAAAACGACCCGCTTCGGTGAGCTTGAGCGGGCGGGAACCGCGTTCAAACAGCAACACGCCTAAGTCTTCTTCCAGTTGCTGAATTTGCCGGCTGAGCGGTGGTTGGCTGATGTGTAGCCGTTCAGCCGCGCGGCTGAAGTTCTGTTCTTCCGCGACGGCGACAAAATAGCGTAAATGACGCAGTTCCATGTTCATACCTTTTAAGTATGGAGATGATGCTAAATCGGTGTTAGACGGCCAGCATATGTTGGATATAGGGTCATATACAACCTGAACCTGCCAAGTTTGATACCGGAAAAATATGATTAAAGCTATTGAAACTCTGCTGCTGGATGTTCCGGCAATCCGCCCCCACCGCCTGTCGGTGGCCACGGTGAATGTGCAAACCCTGGTGCTGGTGCGCGTGCTGTGTGACGACGGGATCGAAGGCTGGGGCGAAGCGACCACCATCGGTGGCCTGAGCTACGGCGAAGAGAGCCCGGAAAGCGTGAAGGTAAATATTGATACCTATCTGGCACCGCTGCTGATCGGTATGGACGCCAGCCAGGTGGCACCGGCTATGGCCAGGCTGCGTAAGTCGATCCAAGGCAACCGCTTTGCCAAATGCGCGCTGGAGACGGCGCTGCTGGATGCACAGGCGCGGCGGTTGAATATCCCGCTGAGTGAACTGCTGGGTGGCCGCGTGCGTGACGCGCTGCCGGTGGCCTGGACGCTGGCTAGCGGCGATACGCAAAAAGATATTGCGGAAGCAGAAAAAATGCTGGAGCTGCGCCGCCACCGTATTTTCAAGCTCAAGATTGGCCTGCGGGCGGTCGATGCCGATGTGGCACACGTGTTAGCCATCAAGCGGGCGTTGGGGGATGACGTCAGCGTGCGCGTCGACGTCAACCAGGCCTGGAGCGAACTGGATGCGGAACGCGGCATCGCCGCACTGGAAGCGGGCGGGATCGATCTGATCGAACAACCGATCCGCGCAGAAAACCGCGCCGGTCTGGCCCGTCTCGCCAGGCGTTTTACCGTGCCGATTATGGCGGACGAAGTGCTGAAAGGGCCATTGGACGCCTTCGATCTGGCTACCCATGCCGGGGCTGATGTGTTCTCGGTGAAAATCAGCCAGTCCGGCGGCTTGACTCAGGCGCGGCAGGTGGCCGATATCGCCACGCTGGCGGGGATCGGCCTGTATGGCGGCACCATGCTGGAAGGGGCGGTCGGCACGGCGGCTTCTGCCCACGTGTTTTCCACCTTCAGCGATCTCAGCCAGGGCACCGAACTGTTCGGCCCGTTGCTGCTGACCGAAGACATTCTGACCGAACCCTTGGTTTATCGCGATTTTATGTTGCAGGTACCCACCGGGCCGGGGTTGGGGATTGAGATCGACCGCGACAAAGTCGCCACCCTGCGCCGTTGCTGACAGAACATCACGCTTAAGGACTGATCGCTATGTTGTTTCACGTAAGAATGGACGTCAATTTACCCGCCTCAATGCCGGAAGCTGAGGCTGCCGCACTGAAGGCCACCGAAAAAGCCCAGTCGCAGGCGCTACAGGCCAGCGGCCAATGGCGCCATTTGTGGCGCATTGCGGGGCAGTATTCCAACATCAGCCTGTTTGACGTCAGCAGTATTGATGAACTGCATCAACTGCTGTCGCAACTGCCGCTGTTCCCTTACATGAAGATTCAGGTGATGCCATTGTGCCGTCATCCTTCCTCTATCAGGGAGGACGACCGCTGAGTCCGGCCGCTGGTTGTATCATCTGCCAATGTTTATGTCGCTGTTCCCTGCCGGGTGAATACCCACAGGGAGAATAAAAAAAGAAAGCCGTTAAAACCAAAAATAGCCGCAGGACTGTACCCCCTCGGCCCAGTAATTGTTTACTGCCAATATGAATACGGAGCAATGACATGACTCATAACGATATCGACACCCTGGTCAACAGCTTTATTGTTGACACCGCCAAAGGCGAAGTTAACCCACGCGTTCAGCAGGTTACCGTGCGCTTATTAGGCGATCTGTTTAAAGCGATTGAGGATCTGGATCTTCAGCCGAGTGAAATCTGGAAAGGGCTGGAATATCTGGCAGAAACCGGTGCCAGCCATGAAATGGGGCTGCTGGCCGCCGGGCTTGGGCTGGAGCGTTTCATTGATATCCGCGCCGACGAAGCCGAAGCCAGAGCAGGTTTGACCGGCGGTACGCCACGCACTATCGAAGGGCCGCTGTACGTGGCCGGTGCGCCGGTATGTCAAGGGTTTGCCCGCCTGGATGACGGCACAGAAAGTGCCAAAGGCGAAGTGCTGTTTATGCAGGGCACGGTAATGGACGCTAACGGCAAACCGCTGCCGGGTGCCACCGTCGAAGTCTGGCACGCTAACCTGATGGGCAACTATTCGTTCTTCGACAAGAGCCAGCCCGCGTTCCACCTGCGCCGCACCATTGTGACCGACAGCAAGGGTAACTATCAGTTCCGCAGCATCGTGCCGTCTGGCTACGGTTGCCCACCGGAAGGTTCCACCCAGCAGTTGCTGAACCTGTTGGGCCGCCATGGCCGCCGCCCGGCGCATATCCACTTCTTCGTCTATGCCGACGGTTATCGCAAACTGACCACGCAGATCAACATCGACGGTGACGAGTACCTGTGGGATGACTTCGCCTTCGCTAGCCGTGAAGGGCTGGTGCCGCAGGTGAACAAGATTTCTGCACCGGACCAGTTGGACAGCAAGCAACTCAACAAACCTTTCTCTTCGATCGACTTTAACTTCACGCTGCATAAAGAACGCACTGCTGCGCCAGAAGCCGAAGTGGAACGCAAACGCGCTCAAGCGTAGCCCGGCCTATCACTGCCTCTATTCAGGGGCAGTGAGTCTCTCTTGAATACCGTCCGCTGGGGCGAACGCCTGCCTTCATTATTTTAATATATTCAGCCGCTTGGCACTGCATGCTGCATATGCGGAACCGGGGGCCAAGGGTATAACAGGAGCATTAATGTGAGCACGCCACAAGAACTACAAAACTGGCAGCATGTTATTGAAAACAGCCTCGACTTTCGGCCGCAGGAGGGGGTTTATCGCATCGCCCGCTCAATGTTTACCAACCAGGAACTGTTTGACCTGGAAATGGAGCTGATCTTCGAGAAGCAGTGGATTTTCGCCTGCCATGAAAGCCAGATCCCTAATCCGCACGATTTTATCACCGTCCAAGCGGGCCGCCAGCCGATGCTGGTCACCCGTGACGGCAAAGGGGAACTGCACGCGCTGGCCAATACCTGCCAGCACCGCGGCGCTACGCTGACCCGCGTCTGCCAGGGCAACCAGAGCACCTTTACCTGCCCGTTCCACGCCTGGTGCTACAAGTCCGACGGCGTGCTGGCGAAGGTCAAAGCCCCGACGGAATACGGCAGCGACTTCGATAAAAGCCAGCATGGTTTAAAAGCGGCACGCATCGCCAGCTATCGGGGTTTTGTGTTTATCAGCCTGGATACCACATCCGAACAGAGCCTGACCGAATTCCTGGGCGACACCACGCTGTTTTTCGACATGATGCTGGAGCAGTCCGAAAACGCCGAGCTGGAAGTGCTGCCCGGTATCTCGACCTATACCTATCCCGGTAACTGGAAGTTACAGAATGAGAATGGGCTGGACGGTTACCACGTCAGCACCGTTCACTATAACTACGTCTCAACGGCCAACCACCGCCGTGAGCTGAATATCCAACGCAACGGTGCCAGTGACAGCACGCTCGACTACAGCAAGCTGGGTGCCGGGGATAAAGACACCGACGACGGCTGGTTCTCATTCAAACATGGCCACGGTTTGCTGTTCAGCGACATGCCTAACGCCGCCGACGTGCGCCCCGGTTATGGCCGCATCATGCCGCGCCTGTTGGATAAATATCCGCAGGAGCGCGCACAGTGGACCATGCATCGTCTGCGTAACCTGAATATCTATCCCAGCCTGTTCTTTATGGATCAGATCAGCTCCCAACTGCGCATTATCCGCCCGGTCAGTTGGAATAAAACTGAAGTGATCAGCCTGTGCCTGGGGGTGAAAGGGGAGTCAGATCGGGATCGCGAAAGCCGCATCCGTCAGTTTGAAGATTTCTTCAACGTTTCTGGCATGGGAACGCCGGACGATCTGGTGGAGTTTCGCGAACAGCAGCGTGGCTTCGAAGCGCGCACCACGCCGTGGAGCGATATCTCCCGTGGGCATCAGCATTGGCAATATGGTGCAACGCGCAACAGCGACATTTTAAACATAACGCCTGCGATCACCGGTACCGAAATTACCCATGAAGGGCTGTATGTCAACCAGCACCGCGCATGGCAGCAGATGATGCTGGCAGGGCTGGCGAAAAAAATAGCGCAGGTAACGGCCTAGCGCCAGTCAGTTAAGACTAACCCATTCCCTCTCCTTCGGGAGGGTTAGGGTGAGGGGAGTATCACCGAACAACAAGTCCCTCAGCCCGGCCCTCTCCCACAGGGAGAGGGGGCCTCACCGTGAGTATTTGCTGCATGAATATGCAGTATTCGCTTAACTAACCAGCATTACAGGCGGCGGCCCGCTGAAATGACGGAGATAAATCATGCAAAACATTACGCCTGAGCAGCAGCAATATGCCGTTGAACAATTTTTATACCAGGTATCAGAGGCTTGCGATCACCAGGATTGGGATCGCTATCTTGGCTATTTCACCGAAGATGCCGAGTTTCATGTGCCGCAGTGGCGCAGTGAACATGACTACACGCAGGATCCGAAGCGCGAAATGTCGCTGATCTACTATGCCAACCGTTCTGGTCTGGAGGATCGGGTATTCCGTATTCGCACCGGTAAGTCAGCCGCCTGTACGCCGATGCCGCGTACGCTGCACCTGATTGATAACGTGCGCTGCCAGGCGGGTGACAGTAACCCACTGGATGTTAGCGTCAACTGGGTAACGCACTACTACCGCTTTGGCGAAAGCCGCCATTTCTTTGGTCGTGCCAACTATCGTCTGTGCTGGCAAGACGAACAGTTGAAAATTGCGGGGAAACACGTGCTGCTGCTGAATGACAAGATCGATTCAGTGCTCGATTTCTACCATCTCTGATTGGCTTTGGTACGGCGGTTGCGGCCGCCGTTGCTATGAACAGTAATGATACAGGAGTGACCATGACCCATCGCGCCGCCATTATTTTCCGGGACGGACTCACGCAGTTTATTCAGGTCGAGCAACATGAAAAACTGTTGGATGCGGCTTTTCGCCACGGGATCCAGCTGCCGCTGGACTGCCGTGAAGGGGTGTGCGCCACCTGCCGTGGACGCTGCGAGTCGGGAACCATCGAAATGGAGTATGTCGATGATGATGCGCTGAGCGCCAGCGATCTGGCGCAGGGCTATATGCTGGCCTGCCAGACCCGGCTGACGTCGCCAGGTTCTTTCTACTTTGATATCGACTCCAGCATTTGCAACATCAGCCAGCAGAACTATCGCGGGCGGGTGAGCGCGCTGAACCTGCTCTCCGATACCGTTGCCACCTTGGAAATCACGCTGGAAGCGGGGGAACCTGCGCTGCACTATCTGCCAGGGCAGTATGCGCGCATTCAAATCCCCGGCAGTGAGGAAAGCCGCGCCTATTCGTATGCCAGCGCCAGCGCGCAATCTTCGGTAGTGCGCTTTTTGATTCGTTTGTTGCCGAGCGGGTTGATGAGTGACTATTTACGCCAGCGTTGCCAAGTGGGGGACAGCATCAACTTTACCGCCCCGTTCGGTGCATTTTACCTGCGTGAAGTGAAGCGCCCGCTGCTGTTTGTCGCCGGGGGAACCGGGCTATCCGCATTTCTCAGCATGTTGGAAAGCCTGGCTGAGCAGGGGGATGGTGGGCAACCTATCGCACTGTATTACGGGGTAAACCGCGAGAGTGAGATCAGCGAGCTGGAGCGGCTCGACGCACTGACCCAACGGCTTGGTAATTTCAGCTATCAGGTGGTGGTGGTCGATCCCAGCGCTGAATGGCAGGGCAAAAAGGGCTGGGTGACCAATGCATTGGAAAGCCATTTGCTGCAACAACCGTTCGATGCCTACTTGTGCGGGCCACCGCCGATGATCGAGGCGACCTGTAACTGGCTGTCTGCCCAACCGGTAGCCGAACATCAGGTGTATTTTGAGCGCTTTGTTTCCAGCTAATTACCGATCAATAATTTTACGCCAAGGAGAGTTTCTATGGCTCAGATCGAGTTAAACGTCGTTAATATTACGCCAATAATCGACAATGCAAAGTTCCAGAATATCCACCGCCTGACTATTTTCTGGTGTGCTTATATTATTATATTCGACGGTTACGATCTCGCCGTATTGGGGGTTATTCTCCCCAAGTTAATGGCTGACTGGGGATTAACCGCTACTCAGGCTGGCTTATTGGGTAGCTATACGCTGATTGGCATGATGGTGGGCGCACTTTCACTGGGTTCACTCTCAGATAAAATAGGCAAAAAGAAGGTGATTGCCCTCTGCGTGATCACTTTCAGCTTATTTACCTTTCTCTGTGGGTTTACCGTTAATGCCAACCAGTTTGGCTGGTGCCGTTTTATTGCTGGCATAGGCTTAGGCGGCGTGATGCCTAATGTTACCGCGCTGACCAGTGAGTATTCGCCGAAAAACAGACGCAGCTTAATGGTCGGCTTAATGTTCAGCGGCTATTCCATTGGCGGGATGTGGGCCGCAATATTAGGCATCTACTTAATTCCGCTGCTGGGCTGGCAGTCTATATTCTATGTTGCCATTTTCCCCATCCTGTTTTTACCCTGGATGTTAAAACATCTGCCTGAGTCAGCGGCGTTCTTAATTAAAACCAAACAAAATGAACGTTTAAAGAGTGCGCTGGAAAAAATTGATCCGAATTATATTCATCAACCCGGGACCGAATTTGTCAGCCAATCGGCTCTCGGTGCCGGCCCGGTAAAAATGGCCATTGGGGATTTATTCGCCGGGGGGCGACTGTTAAGCACCCTGATGATCTGGCTGGTTTTCTTTATGTCGTTGTATGTGATCTATGGCATGACGTCCTGGTTACCTAAACTGATGCTTCAAGCTGGTTATCCTTTAGGTTCCAGCCTGATGTTCCTGTTTACCTTACACTTTGGCACCATTGCCGGTGCGTTAAGCAGTTGCTGGTTAATGGATAAAGTGAGCGGTAGAACCGTGCTGATCGGTTACTTCCTGTTGGGATCGGTGACGATTGCGCTTTTGGGCGTTCAAAGCTCAATGAGTCTCCTGTATTTGTTACTGCTTATCGCCGGAGCCAGCACGATCGGCACTCAGATCGCCATGACCTCTTATGTCGCCCGTTTTTACCCCAGCACCATGACGTCGACGGGGCTGGGTTGGGGATTGGGGATCGGGCGTATCGGTGCGATTCTCGGCCCTTTCGCGGGTGGATTGCTAATCGATATGGAATTAACGCTACAACAAAACTTTATGGCGTTTGCCTTGCCATCATTATTGGCAGCCGGAGCCATGTTTTTTGTTAATCCACGGCTAGCGGCCTCTTAACCCCCAGGTAGATGAACACCAATACCCGCAGGCTGCGGGTATTGGTTTATTGAGATCACAGGGTGATATTCTGCGGACCGAGCTTTTGGATCAGCGCTGCAATATCCACGTCATCGACTTTATCCGCCTGCAAATAGGCCACGCTGTAATCGCGCCAGACGCCCGATTGCAGAAACAGAATAAACAACTCACGATCCAGATGATTTTCGTTCACCATCGCCGTCATGATCTTCAGCGCTTCTGATAACATTTTTCCTGGCTTATAAGGGCGATCGGCGGCGGTCAGCGCTTCGAATACGTCGGCAATTGCCATCATCCTGACCGGAATGCTCATTTGCTGATAGTTCAACTGATAGGGGTAACCCTTACCGTCCATACGCTCATGATGGCCACCGGCAATGATCGGCACATTCGCCATGGTGCGTGGGAACGGCAACCTGTTCAGCATAATAATCGTCTGCATAATATGCTCGTTGATCTTATAACGCTCTTCGTCATTCAGCGTGCCGCGGCGAATTGAGAGGTTATAAATTTCCCCGTAGTTATAGAGATAAGTGGGTTCCTTGAGCTTGAACTGGTAGCTCTCTGGCAGGTGATTTTTGCTATCCCGATAGACAATATGCTCTTCTTTATCCGCCAGCATGGCTTCCTGCACCGGCAAGTCACGCGCTGGCTGGCGGGCTTTGCGTGCCCATTCGGCCTGAGAAACCCCGGCGCTATCGTCCAGCGTGCGGGTCCATTGATAGCTGGCAATCTGCCGAATACGTGCGAGCGCCTCGTCAGACAGAAACTCACCGCCGACATTACATTGGGCAATAAAATAGAAATCCTCATCCAACTGGCGCAGTTCCTCTGCCAGCTGTTGTTCCGCCGCCGCATCGTCGGTGGTGGGGTGCCGGTTACGCAGAGAGAGGATCTCTTTTTCTCTTTTCAATACTTCAAAGCGCATGCGTATTTCGTGAATGCGATCGTAAATCAGCTCCAGCTTGGTGGCTTTATCCACCACAAATTCCGGCGTGGTGATCTTGCCACAGTCGTGCAGCCAGCAGGCGATATGCAGTTCTTCCCACTCGTTCTCTGACAGGGTGAAATTCGCGAACGGGCCGTCTTGTACCTCAACGGCCGCTTTGGCTAACATTTTGGTAATTTCGGGCACGCGCTGACAGTGACCACCGGTATAGGCGCTTTTGGCGTCGATCGCCCCGGCGATCAGCTCAATAAAGGCATTCAGCAGATTTTTTTGCTCTTGCAACAAATACTGCGTTTCTATGGCGACAGATAAACTGCCGACCAGCGCGTTGACCAACTGTATTTTGGCGCTCTGGCGTTCGGCACTTAATTCGGTAACATTAAACAACAATAAGAATCCCAATAACTCTTCATCATGCGTTTGCATGGGGACGGCAATATAGTGCATAGGAAGATAAGTTTGGAAAAAGGCGCGCAGCGGGGAGGGAATATGCTCATGATCCAACACCCCAGAAACCGATAGGCCTTCTCGTATCTGCCAAAATGTGGCGAAATTGTCAGGATCGAACTGTATTGCATCAATCTCTGATATTGGGATGTCTTGATCGTTCCAGTGGAAAGCGATAGGGGTAAAGGTATCTTTGTTTTTATCAGCCAGGAAAATTACTCCGCCGTTCATGGCGGCGATATCCGCAGTTTCATTCAGCAGCCCCTGCATTTGCCGAGGGAAATTGTCTTTGGACGACAATATGCTGCCCATCGAGATAAATTGCTTCAGCGTCTTTTTCATTTTGGACATGGCGTGATGTAAATCGTCAACCTCTTCAATGACCGAGTGTTCACGTTCTTTATCATCAAAGATCAGATTGCTGATGGCTTCGGCATCTTTCCGTAAACTAATTAGCGGGCTGGAGATGCGTAACGAGAAATACCAGACAATCGGCAGGCTGAGCAGCAAGAGAATAAAAGCCACCAACGTTGAGCGGTTGCGAATAGAGTTTGCGCCTGCGGTGAGATAGCTGGATGGCGTGGCGATCGCCAGATGATAGTGATGGGTGTTATTTTTAATGTTAAGCACGGAACCGTACCAGTTTTGGTTCTGTGCCTTAAATTGAATACTGTTATTGGGGTTATCAGTGGCATTATCATGGTGAAAACCCAGTAGCGTTTTTAACACTGGAAAGTGCTCGATACTGTTGAAACTCTGGCCGTTTTGCAGCTTCTTATTCGGGATCATCGGCTGGCTGGCGATAACCTGATTGGCAAAGTTGATAATGGCCGCTTGGCTACCGGGGGGCAGATTCTGCTGCTGTAAAAATTGCGACAGCAAAGACAGCGTCACATCCAGGCCGATAACGGCCTGTCCATTATCCGCTTGGCGGCTATAGGTGAAGCCAACCAGCCCTGTTCCTTTGAAAGTATAAATCGGCGAGGTCACTAAACTGTGCTGTTTTGCTGCTTCAATAAACCAGCTGCGCGTACGTGGATCAAAAGGGGGATTGTCGAGGATCCTGTCGGCGACCACCTGTAGCTGACTGTCCAGATAAACCATGCGGTATTCTGGCTTATCGGTAATAAAGCGATTGCTTTGCACTAGCCACTGCACATGTTCTGGCACCTGGAAAATGGGGCGATTAGCCTCAGTGACACGCCGTAGCATAAAGAAATCGCCATTAGGGTAGGCGGCGTAGACCGAACTGGCATAATCGTTCTGCTTGAGTATTTCAATAAATTTGTCCACAGAAGCCATTCTTTGATCGAAAGTCGCGGCTTCGGTAATTGACATACCCGTCAGAATATTGACCGACATCATCATGGTGCGCGTCACCGCATCCAACTCAGCGGCAATGGCCTCGCTGGTTTTCTGATACTGCTGGTTGGTGCTGCTCTCAGCTAATTTGGTCAATTGGTTATGGCTGAAAATAACAATCGCGCTACCAATAGAAATAATCAGCAGCATAAACAACACAGCAATCTGGATATGCAAGGGGTAACGATTTTTTAGCCCGGATAAATGTCCTAGCATAGAAGCAACCTTGGATGAATGTTTTCCAACTGTTTTAATCATAGACGACGGAGGGCAAGCCGAGAGGTTTGCCTCGTTTCCTACGCGATCAATCCACCGCTAACCCTCCACTTTTCTGAGTAATTTTGTATAAATTTTTGCAGTACGCTTGTTTCATGCGAAATGTCATGGAATGTAATTAATTATAACCATTACATTTACATGGTTATAACCCTGAAGATACCTGCCTACGCCAGCGATATAAAAGGTCATAACGCTAACTATTTATTGATGCCTTTTTTAGCCAAATTGTTCGGAAAGGATACTATGAATCAATTTATCGTTGCAGAATCAGAGGCCTGCATAGGCTGCCGAAGCTGCGAAGTGGCTTGTGTGACAGCTCATCATCATGGGGATTACCCCAGCCAGCGGGAGTATTTCACCCCTCGGGTGAAAGTGATTCAGGGCCCGAATGCCAATACGGCGGTGTTCTGCCATCACTGCGAAAATGCCCCTTGCGCCAATGTTTGCCCGACCGGGGCCGTTGTGCAAAGTCATGACAGCATTCAGGTCAGCCAGGAGAAGTGCATCGGTTGCAAAGCCTGCGCCGTGGCCTGCCCGTTTGGCATGATGACGGTGGTGACCGAAACCGTGCAACCGGCCAATCATCGCTTGGCGGACAGTTATCAGAAAACCGAAGCGCAGAAATGCGATCTGTGTAGCGATCTGAACCAGGAACCGGCTTGCGTGCGCGCTTGCCCGACTCATGCGCTGAGCCTGGTGGATACCAAAACTCTGGTGGAACAGCAGAGGCAAAAGCGCCAGCGCAGTGCGGCGCGCGATCTGCATAGCCAACTGTTTGGCAGCGTGGCCAACCAGAAAACGGCGGTAAACCATCAGGCACAGCCAAAACCGATCCGTAATCTGCTGCAACAGCCGCGAGCGCCGCGCTTGGAGGCCGGCAAAATCCCGCTGGAATTACGTAAAACTACCTTTGCAGAAATCTACCAGCCATTCAACGAACAGCAGATCCACCAGCAGGCGGAACGCTGCCTGAACTGTGGGAAGCAGAGCATCTGTTCCTGGACCTGCCCGCTGCATAACCAGATCCCGCAATGGATCAAACTGGCCGATCAGGGGCGGATTTGGGAAGCCGCTGAACTGTCGCACCAGACCAGCAGCCTGCCGGAAGTCTGTGGCCGGGTCTGCCCGCAGGACAGGTTGTGCGAGCAATCCTGCACCCTGAACGGCCACGGTGGAGCGGTTACCATCGGTAATATTGAGCGCTATATCACCGAAACCGCGTTCTCGATGGGCTGGCGGCCGGATATGTCTGCGGTCAAAAACAGCGGCAAGCGGGTGGCGATTATCGGCGCTGGCCCGGCGGGGCTCGGCTGCGCCGATATTCTGGTGCGTAACGGCATCAAACCGGTGGTATTTGATCGTTACCCGGAGATCGGTGGCCTGCTGACCTTCGGCATTCCGGCCTTCAAGCTGGAAAAAGACGTGATGGCCAGAAGGCGTGAAATCTTCACTGATATGGGGGTTGAGTTCCGCCTGAATACCGAGATTGGCAAAGATGTTTCGATGGAAGCCCTGCTGAATGAATATGACGCGCTGTTCCTCGGCGTCGGCACCTATAAATCCATGAGTTCCGGCCTGGAAAACGAGGATGCACCGCAGGTTCACGCTGCGCTGCCGTTCCTGATTGCCAATACCCAACATCTGATGGGCTATCCCGATAACCCGAAAAGCCCCTACATCAATATGGCGGGCAAACGGGTGATTGTGCTGGGTGGCGGTGATACCGCGATGGACTGTGTGCGCACCTCGCTGCGGCATGGCGCGACGCAGGCGATCTGCGCCTATCGTCGTGATGAGAAAAGCATGCCGGGCTCCAAGCGGGAGGTAAAAAATGCCCGTGAAGAGGGCGCTGAATTTATGTTCAACCTGCAACCGCTGAGCATTGTGGTGGATAAACAGGGTAACGTCAGCGGCATTAAGATGCAGCGCACCGAAATGGGCGCGGCCGACAGCCAAGGGCGGCGGCAGGCGGTGGTAGTGGCGGGTTCCGAGCATATCGTGCCTGCCGATGCGGTGATCATGGCCTTTGGTTTCAGCCCGCACCGGATGGGCTGGCTGGCCGAGCACAATGTGGTATTAGACCGACAAGGACGGGTGGTGGCGCCCACCGTGGCGGGTTATCCCTATCAAACCAGCAACCGCAAGATTTTCGCCGGTGGCGATATCGTGCGCGGCGCCGATCTGATTGTGACTGCCATTGCTGAAGGGCGCAAAGCCGCAGAAAGCATTGCCTATTATCTCAATGTTCTATAACGCGGCCTAAGGAGAGAAATGATGAATCAATTTGTTATCGCCGACATGCAGCAGTGTATCGGTTGCCGCACCTGCGAGATCGCCTGTGCAATGGCGCACCTGGGGGAAAACCCACAGCCACTGACGCCGGAAAACTTTAACCCGCGCCTGAAGGTGATGAAAACCTTCAGCGTTAGCGCCCCGATGCTGTGCCGCCAGTGTGAGAATGCCCCTTGCCTGAATGCCTGCCCGAACGAGGCCATCTATAACCATAACGGCAGCGTGCAGGTAATGCAGTCACGCTGCATCGGCTGCAAAACCTGCGTGGTGGTGTGCCCTTATGGCGCGATGGAGGTGGTGGTTAATCACGCTAGCAACCGTGATGGCAGCACACACAGCCGCGCGCAGGCCAATAAATGCGATCTCTGCGATGGGCGCAGCGCCGGTCCGGCTTGTATTGAGGTGTGCCCGACAGCGGCGCTGAAGCTGATCAAACCCGCCGATCTGCAAGCCATGCAGCGCGAAAGACAGCAGCGTGCAGCACTGGGTTCCACGCCGAATCTGTTGCAATAATCAGAGCCATGCCCGTCATACTTCAAGTTGCATGCGCGTTGGCTGCGCTCACTCGCCCCAGTCACATAGTTATCTATGCTCCTGGGGACTCACGAGCTTGCCGCCTTCCTGCAACTCGAATTATTTAGGGTAATAGGGAGAAATATAATGGAAAAAATCACGACCGTTTGCCCGTACTGCGGCTCTGGCTGCAAACTGAATCTGCTGGTGGAGAATGGCAAAATTGTCAGTGCCCAACCGGCCAATGGCGTTACTAACCAAGGTGAACTGTGCCTGAAAGGCTATTACGGCTGGGATTTTTTGCAGGATACCAAACTGCTGACCCCGCGCCTGACTTCACCGCTGATCCGCCGCCAGCGCGGCGGCGAATTTGAACAAGTCAGTTGGGATGAAGCCATTGGCTACGTCAGCGAAAAGCTGTCTGCCATCAAGCAACAGCACGGCGCGGATGCGATCATGATGACCGGTTCCTCGCGCGGCCCGGGTAACGAAGCCAACTATGTGATGCAGAAATTTGCCCGTGCGGTGATCGGCACCAATAACGTCGACTGCTGTGCCCGCCTGTGCCATGGCCCGTCGGTGGCGGGGTTACAGCAAACGCTCGGTAACGGGGCGATGAGCAACTCGATTAATGAGCTGGAAAATACCGAATGCCTGCTGATATTTGGCTATAACGCCGCGGATTCGCACCCGATCGTGGCGCGGCGCATCCTGAAGGCCAAAGCTAAAGGGGCCAAAGTGATCGTCTGCGATCCGCGTTACATTGAAACCGCGCGTATTGCCGACCAATGGTTGCCGTTGAAGAACGGCAGCAATATGGCGCTGGTGAATGCCTTTATCCATGTGCTGATCGAAGAAGGCTTATACAACAAGAGCTATGTCGAATCCTACACCGAAGGCTTCGAGCAACTGCGCCAGACGGTGGCAAAATACACGCCGGAATACGTTGCTGATATCACCGGTTTAACGGCGCAGCAGATCCGCGAGGCCATCCGTACCTATGCTGCGGCTCCGACCGCCACCATTCTGTGGGGCATGGGCGTGACCCAGTGGGGGCAGGCGGTGGATGTGGTCAAGGGGCTATCTTCACTGGCGCTGCTGAGCGGCAACCTGGGGCGGCCTAACGTTGGGGTTGGCCCGGTGCGTGGGCAGAATAATGTGCAGGGTGCCTGCGATATGGGTGTGTTACCCAATACCTTCCCCGGTTATGAAAAAGTCGGCGATGCCGTTGCCAGCGCTAAATTTGCCAAAGCCTGGGGGGTAGACAGCCTGCCAATGGAGATTGGTTATGCCATCACCGACGTGCCGCACAAGGTGGCCGAAGGCAAGCTGAAAGCCTATTACATCTTTGGCGAGGATCCGATCCAGACTGAACCTGACTTGGCGGCAATGCGCACCGCCTTTGAACAGTTAGAACTGGTGATTGTGCAGGACATCTTCATGACCAAAACCGCCTATATGGCGGATGTGATCCTGCCCGCGACCTCCTGGGGGGAACATGAGGGCGTTTATACCTGTGCCGATCGCGGTTTTCAGCGTTTCAGCAAGGCGATTGAACCGGTTGGTGATGTGAAACCCGACTGGGAGATCGTCAGTCTGCTGGCCAGCGCCATGGGTTACCCGATGTCTTATCACAACACCAATGAAATCTGGGATGAATTGCGCCAGCTCTGCCCGAACTTCTACGGTGCAACCTACGAAAAAATGGCCGGTTTGGGTTATGTGGCCTGGCCTTGCCCGAGTGAAGATCACCCCGGTACACCTTATCTGTACAAAGGCAATAAATTCAGTACGCCGACGGGTAAAGGTTACCTGTGCAGCGCAGAGTGGATCCCGCCGCATGAGAAAACCGATAAAGCCTATCCGCTGGCGCTGTGTACGGTGCGTGAAGTGGGCCATTACAGCTGCCGCTCAATGACCGGTAACTGTTCGGCATTGCAGACGCTGGCGGATGAGCCGGGCTATGTGCAGATCCACCCTGATGACGCCGCTCAGCAGGGGATCGAAGACCAGGCGCTGGTGTGGATCGCCTCACGCCGTGGCAAGGTGATGGCGCGTGCCGAAGTCAGCGAGCGTGTGAATGCCGGTGCGGTGTATATGACCTATCAGTGGTGGATTGGTGCCTGCAATGAGCTGACGCTGGATCATGTTGATCCGGTATCTAAAACGCCGGAATTTAAACACTGTGCGGTACGGGTTGATGCTATTGCCGATCAGGCTTGGGCAGAGGCGGAAGTACAAAAGCAATACAACGCACTGAAAAAACAACTGCTGGAGGCGGCACCTAGCGCCTGATGTTGTTAGACCACCACGCCCGTTGGGCGTGGTGATTTAGCCGCCTGAACGGCGGAACCCCGCTACATAATCGATAAAGAAACGCATATTTCCTTCGTTGCTGTTTTCAAGATCATAAATATTGAGCATCAGCTGCATGTTATAATCCGGTGATTGATGGATAGTGCGTACTTTTCGCTGATTGATAAAAAAATCAATTTGGTTTTCCGTCCACTCAATGGCGTACGTATTGAATTCGGTGACATCAAGCTCAAAGGGTTCTTCATAGAATTCATCGACAATTTTCGCATCACCAAAAGGATGAACGCCGTAACCGATCAGGGCATGCCCGTTATGGATATTTTTGCCTTTGAGTTCGAAGAGGCAAATCTCAGCAGAACGCTCGGGCAGATCTTCATAACCGATCATCCATAAGGCAGCGACGTTGCTGGCAGCAATATCACACTTGGCTCTTAGTTCGAAATAGCCGTATTTAGGCAGATACTTTTTCTCCGCTACCTGTTCTTCACGTACTCTGCAATCAGGCGAAAACCGATGCTGCCCAAGCGCTGAACCCAGCGGGCCTGAGTAAACCCCGGTCTGTAAAGAGGACACTCTGACGGCACCGTTAAACTCCGGGCACCAGGGTTGCTGGTCCGGCTCAATATTCAGCGAGAACCCGTGTTCACCAAAGGTGAAACGGGGGGCGGATAACTCCCGGTTGCTCCACTGCGGCAGGTAATAAGGTAGCCAGTGGGTTTCATCAAGAAAACCCTGGTCAAAGCCATCATAAAATTCCAACTGGTACTTTTTGCCGTCAATGATTCTTTGGTGTGCAATTTTCATGGTTATCGGCCTGAATTAAAAGATCTTGCTACAGAAGTCATGTGTTTTACTGAAGATGTCTGGCCTGATAATGTTAAGGCAATCGTAAATGGCTTGATGCTTATCAGTATCAATAAATCGAACGGGTTGGTGAAAAAATGCACATCCCTTTACCATTTTTATCGCCCCTTCCATAAAGTAGAACCAACGAGCGTGTTATGACCAGAACAGTTGCTTTCAAGCAGGTTGATGTTTTTTCCCAATTGCCTTTTAGCGGTAATCCGTTGGCAGCCATTCTGGATGCTAACGCGTTAAGCGATGATGAGATGGCGGCCATCGCCCGCTGGACGCATTTATCTGAAACTGCCTTTGTGTTAACCCCAACGGATAAGCAGGCCGACTATCGGGTGCGTATTTTTACTGTCGAAGGTGAGTTGCCGTTTGCTGGCCACCCTACGCTGGGAACCGCACATGCGTTGCTGGAGGCCGGGCTGGTACCACAAATGCCGGGGCAAATCGTGCAGGAGTGTGGCGTTGGTTTGGTGACCATTAAGATTGATCCTCAGAGGGGGCTGGCGTTTGCGGCACCAGAAGCCGTTCTCACGCCATTTGATGATGCGTTGCTCAGTACCGTGTTTAGTCACGAGGAGTTGGATATTTCACAGACGATCACTATCGCTGATATGGGAATTCGCTGGCTGTTGGTGCCGATGATATCGGCTGAGGCCGTGTTAAATATTAAGCCCAACGTTAGCGCTTTAGAGCGCCTGCTGAAACGCGCACAGGTGACTGGCCTGATGCCTTTTGGCCCATGTAGCCATGGCGATGAACAATTCGAAGTTCGCGGTTTGATGGTTGAATATGGCTCCCTGACGGAAGATCCGGTTACCGGTAGTGCCAATGCTTGCTTGGCGCGTTATTTCGCTTCGCGGGGATCTCTGGAGGATTATCACGCTCGTCAGGGAACCGCAATCCAACGCAATGGCCGTGTAGCGGTTCAGTATCGTGAAAATGGCATTTGGATTGGTGGGCAGACGGTAACGGTGATTAACGGTACTATTGATCTTTAATGATTCAATTCTGGTAAAAGATCGCTTCAGGCAACCTCGATTGTTGTAAGTAATAAGTGGGGAAGCGATCTTTTACAGAGCTAAAGAGTTTCTTTATCCATTTACGCTCCCGCAAAATAAGCAGCTTTAAGCGCTATGCCCTTTTAATGCCTATAAAAAGCAAGCCATGTGTAAATAGTGAACGTGCCACATAATTTCTTGCGCGTCAGTGAAATAATTGAGCATAAGTAATACTGAATACTAATGCATTCATTAAGTGAATGCTTCGGCGTTATGTAATCATAATTTTATATTTTAAATCAGGTTTATTGAATTGATTTATAATGTTTTTCACCCATGGCAATGAGCGCTCGGTGAGTAGTTCTGCATACCTAATTTATAAGGAATATCCTAAATTTGAGTCGATTTATTACTCGAATTGATAAGGAGTGTGACCGATAACAAGAATATTAAATTCTTTTTTGTTTTATTCTAAGGAATTTATTATTTTTAAATCAGTCGGGGTAATGCAGAAGGGATACAGTGAAAAAAATTGGAGTAACGGCCATTGCAGCGTGCATGACCGGGTTAGCAGTCACCAGTGCTGATGCGCAGATGACGGTCAGCCAACAACAATCCTTGTGGGCCGCACCCAAAGAAAATGCGGAACAGATTACTCGTAAAGGACTCTGAATATGCACAATAACTCTCTTTCCATCACAGCAAAAATGATCGCAATGGTTCTTGCTACTGGGATGCTGTTTGGTTGTGACTCTGGCGTGACGACAACTAATAACGGCACTAACACGACGGATACTGGCAGTACCGATAATAGCAATACCGACGGCGGTAATACTGATGGCGGTAATACTGACGGTGGCAATACTGACGGTGGTAATACTGACGGCGGCAATACCGAGGGTGGTAATACCGATAACGGTAATACTGATAAGCCGGTACAAACTTTCTCTTCTTTGTATAAATACGTCAAAAACAGTGACGGGACGTATGGTTACGACATGAGTCTTCCTGTTGACCTTTATAAGGGAGCCAATCAGCTTATCAGTATCCCCGATAGTTATATTCCACCGAAGCAGGCTTTCAGAAGTGCTTGGGTAGCAACCATCGGTAATCTCAATATGCCGATGGTCAACAGTGAGCAAGCCTTTAAGAAGACCTATCTGGGCATACTGGACCGTTTCACTGCGCTGAACATGAATGCGATGATTTTCCAGATACGTCCGATGCTGGACGCCTATTACTCCTCCGAGATTAACCCTTGGTCGCAGTATCTGAGCGGTAAGCAGGGTAAAGATCCGGGCTATGATCCCCTGACATGGATGGTTGAAGAGACCCATCAGCGTGGGATGGAATATCATGCCTGGTTTAACCCGTACCGTGTGACAAATACCAAGATCAGCAGCTTGTTAAAAAATAATGAGCAGGGTTTATCTGCTGAAGACATTTTATCCTCGAGTACGGAACAGCAGATTGGCTATCTGGTCAGTGCCGGGATTATATCTGCAGATAATTTTGCAGCGAAAAACCCACAATGGGTGCTGAGCTTTGACGAGAAGCTGTTTTTAAATCCGGCCATCCCTGAAGTGATTGAGCATGTGGCCGACACGGTAGAAGAAGTAGTGCGTCGCTACGACGTTGATGCCATCCATTTTGATGATTACTTTTATCCATACCGCATCACGGTTAACGGTGCCACTGTGCAGTTTGGTGATAAGGGCGAGGATAGGGCAGCGTTTGAAGCCTATGGCCTGGTCAATAACCAGTATCCTGATACCCCACAAGGGATGGAAGATTGGCGGCGAGATAACGTTACTCGGTTGATTAGCCGCGTACAGAGCGTCATCACCCAGCATAACCAGCAGCAGGGTACGGCGGTGCAGTTCGGTATCAGTCCGTTTGGCATTTGGGAGCATAAGGGGCGCAACGAACTGGGATCCAATACGCCGCTCAGTTCTTCACAGTCATACAGTGGCAGTATTTTTGCCGATACCCGCAAGTGGGTTAAAGAGGAACTGGTTGACTATGTTGTGCCACAGATTTACTGGAGTTTTGACCAAGCGGCAGCCCCTTATGGCGAGTTGACCAATTGGTGGAATAGCCAGATGGAAGGTTCACATACGCAGCTTTATATCGGCCATGCCAACTATAAGCATGTTTCCAATGCCTCCTTTGATGCTGCCTGGATGAACCCCGAGGAGATCCCTAACCAGATGCGCTACAATCAGGAGCTTAGCCACGTTTCCGGTAGCGTTTTCTTCAGTTACAATGATCTGCTGGTTTCTAATGTTGCGGCACAACCTGTGGCACAGCAGGGGGCCTACGGCGCGAAAAACGCTTCTATCGAGCTGTTGTCGCAAACCTATCTCAGCACGCCGACACTGCCACCGAGCAAACCTTGGCTGGACCAGAAAGTGACCACGTTGCCGCAGCAGGCCCACTTTGTATCTGGCAGTAAAAACGCCTTTAACTGGTCGGACAGTTCGGATAACGATGCACGCTACTACGTGATCTATCGCGGTACCGGCAAACCAAGTGCGATCTTTGCCGATCCCAAGAATATCGTTGCCAAAGTATGGCGGGGGAAGGGCAATAACTTCAGCTACCAGGACAGCGACAGCCTGGATAAAAGTTATACGTACCTGATCAGTGCGATCGACGCCGCACAGAATGAAACCGCCCCAGTCACCGTAACGGCAGATTGATTGGTAATACCTGAGGCACAATAAAAAAATTCACGCAATTGCGTAATGCTTGTCAGTTAAGGCTCACCCTCACCCTCGGGGGAGGGTGAGGGGAATATCACTGAACTAAAGCCTCTCACCCCGGCCCTCCCATAGGGAGGCCACACCTTTAGCACCTACCTAACTGCTTTTGAAAATCTGTAGCGACCTAACATAGAAAACCGCCCGATTCGCAATCAACGGCGGTTCCTGAATGAAATTAGGCATCAATCAACTCCAAAAAAGCACGTTGCAGACGGGCAATGACGGCTGACCAGTCTTTCTCACTGTATTCCTGTGAAAATAATCGGGTATTGGAATACCATGATGTATCTTCCCTGTGTGCCTGCCAACGCCAATCTTTTGCAGTTGCAGCCAACATGACCCAGCAAGGTTTCCCCAGCGCCCCCGCCAGATGGATCACCGACGTATCTACACCGATAACCAGATCCAGTTGTTCAATAACCGATGCTGTATCAAGGTAGTCTTTAAACATGGCACCGAATGGGCGTAGTTGTGGCCATTCAGCCACTTCATCTTCGCCAGCCCCTTTTTGCAGGCTCACCCATTCTATATCAGGTAATTCTAACAGCGTGGCTAACGCAGATAGATGCGGCAGCGAGCGGTTGCGATCGTTGGCATGTCCAATAGCCCCTTTCCACACCAGCCCCACCTTCAGTTTGTTGCCAGCCAGTGTCCAACGGGCATCATGAGCCTTATCGCAGTAAAGATAACGGCCTTCTGGTGCAAAAGGTTGAGATGAAGCGATAAAATGTTGCGGCAGATCCAGCAACATACTCCAACAGTCAAAGGCTGGGAGCGGTTGTCCGTCCGCCACCACTATGTACTCGTCCAGGTTCGGAAGTTGACTGATTAAGGGACGCAGAGTGTTACGCCCTAGCATAATGACGCGCGCGGCCTGCTTTTCAACTTTTAGTCGTGTCAGATAACGGCAGAACTGGATTTCATCCCCCATCCCTTGTTCTGTTTTTACTAGAATCGTCTTGCCTGCTAGACTTTCGCCCTGCCAATAGGGCTGTTTTAATTCAGGTAAAGCAAAGAAGCGTTTCGGATTGTTAGCAGCATAGCGGGATTGATAGCGTCGCCAGCCCTCGGCATACTGGCCTTTCTGCAACAGCACCATACCTAATGAAGTATTACAACGCTGGTCGTCAGGTTGCATCTTCAGTACTTGACGCATCTCACGCTCGGCATCGTCCAGCCGGCCTATATACGCTAATACGGCACTCATACCGTAACGTGCTTCGGTATAATCGGGTGTTGCTTGCAAAGCGTATTGGTACTGCACTAATGACTCATCGTAACGCCGCGCTTTTTCCAGCAGAATGGCATAATTATTATGGCATGCATCGTAACCGGGATGCGCTTTCAGCGCGGCAAGGTAATACTGTTCCGCGTCGTCAAGGCGGCCTGCGTCGTAATGAGTAAGCCCTAGCCCATTCAGCATCCCAGCATCTTGTGGCACGAGACGCAGCCCGCGTTGATAATAACGCACCGCTTCTTCAAGCTGACCATTTCGCCGCGCCAGACGAGCAGCTTCATGAATAAACCAAACGTCATTAGGTGCAAACAGTAGCCGAGCACGAATTTTTCTCCAGGCTTCCTCTTTTTTTCCCTGTTGAATCAGCTGCGTCAATACCTGTTGCTGACGCAACGCATCGCTGCCGCCGTTATTTTTTACCCGCATAGTATTTTCCTGCATCCGTAAAGGAAAAATTTCTTAATCTCAAGTTTACATTATGCTTACGGTACTTAAAAGCTCCCCCTAGAGCGCCGTCCCAAAATCCTACTCCCGCTAAATCAGAATCTCAGTATAATAAACACTCGGAGTGTCAACCCAAGGACAAAATATCACTTTTATTCTTACTCCTGTGGAGGGGCGCTTCATGAGCTTAATTTTAATCTCTCATTTAACCTCACCATACTGATAGCTTAATTAACCCGAATACTAAAACCAACTATATAACAGCGTCTAAATTCAGTGGAGATATTCACCAATAATGGATGTATATGATAATGGAGGTGTTTTTCTCTGCATTATCCCTGCTAGAGCTTCAACCTGCTCTCTAAAGGTTACATAGGCAAAAGTGCTGAAATTGTCCAATGATTTCCTGATTAAATCATTATAAGGGTTGTCTACTGGCATCGGTATGTAACTCTTATAGTTAACCTAAATGTATTTGCCGCTAAGTTTAAACCGATAACGCCATGTTTTCTTGCCGTTGGGTTTAACTTCGAGGTATAGGCCGTTGAGTCGATAGAGTTTTTATTTCGGCTTGGCAGTGCGGCATTGTAGATCAGTGAGCATAACGTATCCTTGTATATTTCTTATACCGTTATTGTACTCACCGGTAATCACCCCATATTTAACGGAGGTAATAAGTAGAGTCAGGCCATGCGTTGTCTATGCTGCATCGGTGTGTAACGTATCCTTGTATATTTCTTATACCGTTATTGTACTCACCTGTGTGCTCATTTTTTACTGCGCTTTCATGAAATCACGTGAGACGACATAAAAACAAAAATCCACGCAATTGCGTGGATTTTATCAGGCTTAATGACTCGTCATGCGACGAGCAAAGCCATTTAGACGTTGAACAGGAAGTTCATCACGTCACCATCTTTAACGATGTAATCCTTACCTTCTGAGCGCATTTTTCCAGCCTCTTTGGCGCCTTGTTCACCTTTATAGGTGATAAAGTCTTCAAAAGCGATGGTCTGCGCGCGGATAAAGCCTTTTTCAAAATCGGTGTGGATTTTGCCTGCGGCCTGCGGTGCGGTCGCGCCAACGGGAATAGTCCAGGCACGCACTTCTTTTACGCCAGCGGTGAAGTAGGTTTGCAGATTCAACAATTCGTAGCCTGCGCGGATCACCCGGTTCAGACCGGGTTCTTCTAACCCTAGTTCTGCCATGAATTCGGCACGGTCTTCATCGTCCAGTTCGGCGATGTCAGACTCAACAGCGGCACAAACCGCCACCACGACTGAACCTTCCGCAGCCGCGATTTCACGCACTTTATCCAGGTATGGGTTATTCTCGAAACCGTCTTCGTTGACGTTAGCGATGTACATGGTGGGTTTCAGCGTCAGGAAACTCAGGTAGCGGATAGCGGCTTTATCTTCAGCGGTCAGATCCAGCGCGCGCAACATGCCGGCATTTTCCAGCTGTGGCAGGCATTTTTCCAAGGCGGCCAGTTCGGCTTTGGCATCTTTATCGCCGCCTTTAGCCTTCTTCTGCACGCGATGAATTGCGCGTTCGCAGGTCTCAAGGTCAGAGAGTGCCAGTTCAGTATTGATCACCTCAATATCGTCGGCAGGGTCAACCCGGTTATTCACATGGATAATGTTGTCGTTTTCGAAACAGCGCACCACATGGCCGATCGCTTCGGTTTCGCGGATGTTGGTCAGAAACTGGTTACCCAAACCTTCACCTTTGGATGCCCCTTTGACCAAACCTGCAATATCAACGAACTCCATGGTGGTTGGCAGAATGCGCTGAGGTTTGACGATCTCAGCCAACTGATCCAGACGCGAATCAGGCATCGGCACCACACCGGTGTTAGGCTCAATGGTACAGAACGGGAAGTTGGCTGCTTCAATACCCGCTTTGGTCAACGCATTGAACAGGGTGGATTTGCCAACGTTAGGCAGACCGACGATACCGCATTTGAATCCCATGTTTATATCACCTTAAATATCTTAACTATCAACAGGTTAGTTTTAACCTGCTGCATAAATGGCAAAGTTATCTCACTATTATACACGTAATGCGTGGTTATCTCGATCTGACAGTTGCCTTGTGTGTCGCCCAAGGTGGTCAAAACCGGGATGATGCTGTGTATAGAATGAGCAATTAAGGATCTTGGCAACAAGATATAGCGTGTTCAATAGAATAGTTTCATTTTAAATAGATGTTTTAATGTGCAGTATGGTTTCATTATTCTTAGGATGCATTGTGCTAATTCTGACCTGATATTATCAAGTAAGGATACTCTGTAATGAAACGTGCTGTTATCGGAACATTAATTAATATTTAAGCTAATAAGACTTTCGAGGTAATTGGCCGACATTGATTCTAATTTGCCGGGTAAGATGAGGTGATGTCTTTTGAAGTGGCGATAAGTTAATAAATTGTTGCGATTTTTCATCAGCTGAGCCATCTGGGTAGAACGGGAGTTGGCTATCTACAAGGCTTGCAGCCTCCTGAATGAAATCACAAAGGGTAATCTTTAACCGAAATTAAGAATTATCCTGTATAAGTATCAACTAATATTAAAACTAGCCTATACTTTAATCAGTGATAAGTAATTGCGCAGTTTTAAATTAAGATGTTTCTTGCTTGGCTGAGAAGTTTCTTAATTGCATTTGGTTGGAAAGCTTAATGATTGTAAATTTATGCGTTAGTGTTGTTGATATAATTTTTTTCAGATAATATCCGCGTATTATTTTTTGATATATTTAATATCCAAGGGAGAAAACTATTCAATGAACGGAGTCTACGCGTTTCTAGCACCGATACTCTTATTGCTATCAGTCATATCATTTGTTATCCACTTTCGTAACGAACGGAAAAAGACGTTGATTGAGCGGCCTTTTCATGCGGCAAGAGAAAGTGGGAAAGAGAGTTCCATCGCGGGTGTTACGGTACAAAGTGGTGGGCAGGTCGTACAGTCGTACTGTGAACAGCGTAAGTTGTGCCGTTTTTGCCCGATGAGAAAGTGAGCCAAACGAGTGAAAATGCCCCCATCTGGCCCAACTATCAATGACCTGCCTTAAAGGCATGCAGTCGGTTCATTGCTTTTGTCATGCCTTCCTGCAACAAAATCTCCGTACAACGCAGTGACTCATCGATAGCATCATCAATTAGCGTTTGCTCTGTTGCTGGCGGTTTGCCAAGCACGAATCCTACGACTCTGTTTCTGTCGCCAGGATGGCCGATACCAATGCGTAAACGGTAAAAGTTTGGAGTGTTGCCCAGCTTGCTCTGGATATCCTTCAGGCCGTTATGACCGCCATTGCTGCCACCCAGCTTGAGCTTAGCCACACCCGGTGGCAGATCCAGCTCATCGTGGGCGACCAGAATCTCCTCCGGTTGGATACGATAAAAGGTTGCGATGGCAGCGACGGCCTTACCGCTGAGATTCATAAAGGTGGTAGGGACCAGCAGTCGAACATCGTTGCCTGCTAAATTCAAGCGGGCGGTATAGCCGAAGAATTTGCTCTCTTCCTTCAACGGTTGGTTGTGGCGCTGGGCCAGTAGATCGACATACCACGCGCCGGCATTGTGCCGCGTCTGGGCATACTCTGCGCCCGGATTCGCCAGGCCAACAATCAGTTTGATACTGCTCACGAGAGATTCACTATGATCGAGATAATGGAAAGGGCGATAGTTTACCTGTCGGCACGCAGAATGACAAAAGCCCTGACCGTGCCGAAGCTGCATTGGCTGAAAAATGAATAATACATTAGAGAAATCATTCAGTTTGTTAGCTAATCTTTAGCATAACGTAAAGGATTGTCAGTATTTATTTGCCATTTGTGAGCACTAGCGCAATACCCTTTCTCTATGCATGCCTATACTTAACTTATCGAAGTGGGTTAACAGTTTGTGCGTTATCCCGAATTGGTACATGAAGCGATGGAGGTGGCATATGAAACGTAAAAACGCTGGCTTAATGGGCAACGTTTTAATGGGACTGGGAATGGTGGTGATGGTCGTTGGTGTCGGATACTCCATTCTGGCTGAAGTGTCACAACTCAATCTGCCGCAGTTCTTTGCTCACGGTGCCGTTATGAGTATTTTCATCGGTGCGCTGCTGTGGTTGGCCGGGGCACGCATTGGCGGACGTGAACAGGTTGCCGATCGTTACTGGTGGGTCAAACATTTTGATAAACGCTGCAAGAATAATAACCAGCATCGTTCATCACATTGATCAACCTTTTCCAATGAGGCAGACTTTAGGCTATGTTGCATAACAAGTAAAAAACCCGTTGTTGCGGATAGCTTCAACGGGTTTTTCTGTTTTCTGCCGTTCTGAATCGACTGATGCGGCGCAGTGGTTTGGCTGCGCCGTGCAGAGGATTAATGCTCAAACATGGCAGAAATTGACTCTTCATTACTGATACGGCGGATGGCTTCAGCCAACATGCCGGACAGAGTCAGAGTACGTACGTTTTTCAGCGCTTTGATTTCTGCCGACAACGGAATGGTGTCGCAGACGATCACTTCATCAATTACCGAGTGCTTGATGTTTTCCACGGCGTTACCGGAGAAGATCGGGTGCGTCGCGTAGGCAAATACGCGCTTGGCACCGCGTTCTTTCAACGCTTCAGCCGCTTTACACAAAGTACCACCGGTATCAATCATATCGTCTACCAGCACACAGTCACGGCCTGCAACGTCACCGATGATATGCATCACTTGAGAAACGTTGGCGCGCGGGCGGCGTTTATCAATGATAGCCATATCGGTATCGTTCAGCAGTTTGGCAATAGCGCGGGCGCGCACTACGCCACCGATATCTGGGGAAACCACAATCGGGTTCACCAGATTCTGTTGCAGCATGTCTTCCAGCAGGATCGGGCTACCGAATACGTTATCTACCGGGACATCGAAGAAGCCTTGGATCTGCTCAGCATGCAGATCCACTGTCAGTACGCGGTCAACCCCTACACTGGAGAGGAAATCAGCGACAACTTTGGCCGTGATTGGCACGCGGGCGGAACGCACACGGCGATCCTGGCGGGCATAACCGAAGTAAGGGATAACAGCAGTAATACGACCTGCGGAGGCGCGACGCAGGGCATCGACCATAACAACCAGTTCCATCAGGTTGTCGTTAGTCGGTGCACAGGTGGACTGGATGATGAAAATATCACCGCCGCGTACGTTTTCGTTGATTTGCACGCTCACTTCGCCGTCGCTAAAACGACCTACAGCGGCGTCACCAAGGCTGGTGTACAAACGGTTGGCAATACGTTGTGCTAGTTCCGGGGTGGCGTTACCAGCAAAAAGCTTCATATCAGGCACGAGAAGAACCTCAGGCTTGCGTCCAGAGAAGATATTGTCATACGGTCTTCACCAAGGGGCAGTTGGCGACACCGACGCAATAACCATACGGGTATGTAAAACTAAATTGAACCGCAGGCAGCGCCGAGATGGCAGGGTCAAATATAAACGACCTTGCGCAGCGAAACGTTGAGCTACGACTCAGACTGCCCTGAACGGATGCGATGTAGTGGCGATATGTTAACACCACGCGCTACAAATCCACGCAACCAGGCCGGGGCTTGATTTAACACCTGAAGGGCGGCGGGCTCGGAGTCGAATTCTGCAAACACACAAGCACCTGTGCCGGTCAGGCGTGACGGCGCGTATTGTAACAGCCATGAAAGAAGCTGTTCAACCTCGCGAAAACGTTTTCTTGCAATCGGTTCGCAATCATTTGCGTAAGGAGCCTGTAATAGGGCACTTAGCGGGCGAATCGGGGTGTTTCTTTTTAATTCCGGGTCAGCAAAAATAACCGGTGTGGGGATGCTGACGCCGGGATGAGCCACCAAATACCACTTTTCTGCCGGATCGGCCGGTTGCAACTGTTCGCCGATGCCTTCGGCAAACGCCGCATGCCCGCGTACAAACACCGGCACATCGGCACCGAGAGTCAACCCCAATTCTGCCAGCTGCTCGTCATGCAAACCGCATTGCCATAGTTCGTTCAGTGCGATCAGCACCGTGGCGGCGTTGGACGAACCGCCTCCTAGCCCACCGCCCATCGGCAGACGCTTTTCAATGCGGATATCAGCGCCACGCGGCGGGGTGCTAATTGCGTGAGCAGCGCAGTAGTCCTGCAACAAACGGGCGGCACGCACGATCAGGTTCTGTTCATCCGGCACCCCGGCAACCGGCGTCAGCAAGTGGATGCTGTCGTCCTGGCGCGGCTCGATGGTCAAGGTGTCGCCATAATCCAAGAACTGGAACAGCGTTTGCAACTGATGGTAGCCGTCAGTACGACGGCCAGTGATATAGAGAAACAGATTAAGCTTTGCCGGAGAGGGCCATTGGCGAATCATTTCAGCGTCCAATTATCCATTTTCAGCTTGATGCGCTGGTCGCCTTGTTGCAGTTCGAGGCGGCTTGGCAACGGCGGTTGCTGGTCGGTGTTGTAATCCTGATACGTTACCACCCAAGTGAGAGCACCCTGCTGATAGGTCAGCTTGCTCAGGCGATATTGATCGTCGAGGGTGAAATCGGTGGCTTCTCCCGGCAGACCTAGCATCCATTGGCGCAGGCTGTTCAAGGGAATGTCCATCCCGGTCAGTTTGTGGATCATCTCCTCCGCATTGTTGCTGGTATAGCGTTTACCCTGGCTATCGCTCAGTTGGACCACTTCTTTCTGCACGTTAAGTTCCAGCTCCGTGCTGCCCAGCGGATTGGTCAGCAATAAACGGTAGCGATCGGGGGAATATTGTTGCCAGAAGAAGCGGGCGTAGACTTTTTTCTGATCGGACAGATAGGCGAAAGCACCACGGGTCTGATATTGGCTGAGTTGCTGCACGGCCTGTTCGTGGGCACGCCACTGTGGTGAAGTGGGGCTGGTTGCCGGGCCGCTGGGCTTGGTGAGGGTACAGGCGGTCAGCAGCAGGCTGGCCAATGGGAGCAGGCGAAGCAAATTAACTTTGCGGATAGGCATAACTTTTTGTTGTCCTTTTGTCCTTACGGGCACGTACGACGAAACCTTTTATTTGCTACTCACGTTCACGGGGAACCCCCGACGCCGACTAATGTTACTCAACATCTGGCAGCAAGGAAATAACTATACCAGCGATTAGGGGGAAGATGCGGTTGTTACTTTTATTGATGTCGTGCATCAAGTAGAATGCCAATCAACGAAAACCCGTACCAACAGAAGTATTACTCGAAGCAATGACCCTGCTTGCGTTAGGTATTAATCACAAAACCGCACCGGTTTCTCTGCGAGAACGGGTAACCTTCTCTCCAGAGTCAATCGAACAAGCGCTTAATAGCTTGCTCCAACAGCCGTTGGTGCGAGGCGGTGTTGTATTGTCTACCTGCAACCGTACCGAGCTGTATCTCAGCGTGGAACAGCAGGAACACCTGCACGAGCAGTTGGTTAACTGGCTATGTGAATATCACCATCTGCGCCCTGAGGACGTCACTAAAAGCCTGTATTGGCACCAGGGTAACGAGGCCGTCAGCCATTTGATGCGCGTCGCCAGCGGGTTGGATTCACTGGTATTGGGTGAACCGCAAATTCTGGGGCAGGTCAAAAAAGCCTTTGCTGAGTCACAACGTGGCCAGTCGCTGTCTGGCGAGCTTGAACGCCTGTTCCAAAAAACCTTCTCCGTTGCCAAACGCGTCCGTACTGAAACCGACATCGGTGCCAGTGCCGTCTCGGTTGCTTTTGCCGCCTGTAGCTTGGCGCGTCAGATTTTCGAATCTCTAGCGGAACTGAATGTGTTGCTGGTTGGGGCGGGTGAAACCATCGAACTGGTGGCACGCCATCTGCGTGAGCACAACGTAAAGCACATGATTATCGCCAACCGTACCCGCGAACGCGCTCAATTGTTGGCGAAAGAGGTGGGCGCGGAAGTGATCACCTTGCCGGAAATCGACGAACGCCTGGCGGATGCGGACATCATTATCAGCTCTACCGCCAGCCCGCTGCCGATAATTGGCAAAGGCATGGTGGAGCGCGCATTGAAAGCACGCCGCAATCAGCCAATGCTGCTGGTGGATATTGCGGTACCTCGCGATATCGAGCCGGAAGTCGGCAAGCTGGCGAACGCCTATCTGTACAGTGTGGACGATCTGCACGCCATCATTCAGAACAACCTGGCGCAGCGCCAGGCGGCAGCGGTGCAGGCTGAGTCGATCGTTCAGCAGGAAAGCATCAATTTTATGGCTTGGCTGCGCTCGCAGGGCGCGACAGAAACCATTCGCGACTACCGTTCGCAGGCCGAACAGGTCCGGGTAGAAATGGAATCGAAAGCGCTGGCTGCCATTGCGCAGGGTGCTGATGTTGAGCAGGTTATTCAGGAACTGGCTCGCAAGCTGACCAATCGTCTTATTCATGCCCCTACCAAATCCCTCCAACAGGCCGCCAGCGATGGCGACATGGAGCGGTTGCAAATTTTACGCGACAGCCTCGGGCTGGATTAGCTTAGTTCTCTCTTATTAACAGGGTTTAAAACCACGCATGAAGCCTTCTATTGTTGCCAAACTGGAAGCGTTACAAGAGCGCCATGAAGAAGTACAGGCGCTGCTCGGCGATGCCGGGGTTATTGCCGATCAGGATCGGTTTCGCGGCCTGTCGCGCGAGTACGCACAGTTGACCGATGTTAGCCGCTGTTTCTTGGAATGGCGTCAGGTGCAGGACGATCTCGAAGCAGCAGAAATGATGCTGGACGATCCTGAAATGCGCGAAATGGCGCAGGAAGAACTGAAACAGGCCAAAGCGGCGACGGAAGCGTTGGAACAGCAGTTGCAAGTATTGCTGCTGCCGAAAGATCCTGACGACGAGCGCGGTTGCTTCCTCGAAGTGCGCGCCGGAACCGGTGGCGACGAAGCGGCCATTTTCGCCGGCGATCTGTTCCGCATGTACAGCCGTTACGCTGAAATGCGCCGTTGGCGGGTGGAGATCATGAGTGCCAACGAAGGTGAACACGGTGGTTACAAAGAGGTGATCGCCAAAGTTTCCGGCGACGGGGTTTACGGCCAGTTGAAGTTTGAATCGGGTGGGCATCGCGTGCAACGCGTGCCGGAAACCGAGTCGCAGGGCCGTATTCATACCTCTGCCTGCACCGTGGCAGTGATGCCAGAAATACCGGAGGCCGAGCTGCCGGAGATTAGCCCGAGCGATCTGCGTATTGATACTTTCCGTTCATCCGGTGCCGGTGGTCAGCACGTTAACACCACCGATTCGGCGATCCGTATTACCCACTTGCCGACCGGTATTGTCGTGGAGTGCCAGGACGAGCGTTCACAGCACAAGAACAAAGCCAAAGCGATGTCGGTGCTGGGTGCGCGCATCCGTGCCGCCGAAATGGCCAAGCGCCAGCAGGCAGAAGCCTCGACGCGCCGCAACCTGCTTGGCACTGGCGATCGTTCCGATCGCAACCGTACTTATAACTTCCCGCAGGGGCGCGTGACCGATCACCGCATCAACCTGACGCTTTATCGCCTGGATGAAGTGATGGAAGGCAAATTGGACATGCTGATTCAGCCGATCGTGCAGGAATATCAGGCCGATCAGTTGGCTGCACTGTCGGCAGAGCCTGAGTAATGGATTATCAAACCTGGCTGAAAACCGCGGTTGTCCGCTTGGCTGCGAGCGAAAGCGCCAGGCGTGATGCGGAAATCCTGTTGGGTTTTGTTACCGGCCGTGCCCGTACGTTCCTGATGGCGTTTGGCGAAACTTTGTTGACGCCACCGCAAACCGAACAATTAGCCACGCTGCTGGCCCGCCGCGAACGTGGCGAACCGGTGGCCTATCTGGTGGGCGAGCGTGAGTTCTGGTCGCTGCCGCTCTCGGTTTCGCCAGCTACCCTGATCCCGCGGCCAGACACCGAATGCTTGGTGGAACTGGCGTTGCAGCGTTTACCCGCTGAACCCTGCGCGATCCTCGATCTCGGTACCGGCACCGGTGCGATTGCGCTGGCGTTGGCCAGCGAACGTCCAGATTGCCAGATAACGGGTATCGATCTACAGCCCGATGCCGTTGCGCTGGCGCAGCATAATGCGCAGAAACTGGCGATCGGTAATGCACATTTCAGGCAGGGCAGTTGGTTTACGCCGGTTGCCGGGCAGCAGTTTGCGCTGATCGCCAGTAACCCGCCTTATATTGATGCCGCCGATCCCCACCTGGCGCAGGGCGATGTGCGTTTTGAGCCAAGCAGCGCGCTGGTTGCCGCCCAGCACGGGCTGGCCGATCTGGCGACGATTGTGCAGCATGCGCCGGGCTATTTGCAGCCGCAGGGCTGGTTATTGCTGGAGCATGGTTGGCAGCAGGGGGAAAGCGTGCGTGCGTTACTCAAGGAAGCAGGATTTAGGGCTATTGAAACCTGCCGCGATTATGGCGGCAACGATCGTGTGACTCTAGGCCAGAAATCACAATAAGAATAAGGAAGCACCATGGCAGCTTATATGGCGTTAAAACACCTGCATTTGTTGACGGTAGCCATCAGTATTATCTTGTTTGTACTGCGATTCTTCTGGAAATGGCGCGACTCGGCTATGATGCAGAAGCGTTGGGTGAAGATAACGCCCCATGTCAACGACACGCTGCTGTTCCTGACCGGGATTGCGTTGGTGGTAATGTTCAAATTTTACCCCCTGTTGAGCATGGTCTCATGGCTGACCGAGAAGCTGTTTGGCGTTATCATCTATATCCTGCTTGGCTACGTCGCATTGGGCAAGAAAACCAAGGGTTGGACTCAGCGCACGTTGGCGTTTGTTCTGGCACTGGGTTGTCTGTACCTGATAATTAAACTTGCCACGACGAAAATACCGTTTCTGATGGGATACCTATGAGTAGCATTGCTGATTTCGAATTTAACACCTCACCGTTGAGTGACGGGGTGATCCAGGTGTCACAGGCCATCCGGCGCGATTTCCCTGCTGCTGACGTGGCGCGCAGGTTGCAGCAGCTGGCCGATGAAGCGCGAGCGGCTATTCCGGACGATCTCAACCAGGAGCAGCAACTGGATGCGCTCATTGAGCTGTTTTTCAAAACCTGGGGCTTTGGTGGTGCCAGCGGCGTTTATCGTCTGTCCGATGCCATCTGGCTGGATAAAGTCTTGGATGCACGGCAGGGCACACCGGTTTCATTAGGCACGATTTTCCTGTACATCGCGCAACAAATTGACATCCCGCTGATGCCGGTGATTTTCCCTACGCAGTTAATCCTGCGCGCCGACTGGCTGGATGAAGAAATGTGGTTAATCAACCCGTTGAACGGTGAAACCCTGAACGAACACCAGCTGGAAGTGTGGCTCAAGGGCAACTTGGGCCTGGGCGCTGAGCTGGAAGATGACGATCTGGATGAGTCAGAAAACATCCAGGTGGTGCGCAAGATGCTGGATACGCTGAAAGCGGCCCTGATGGAAGAGAAGCAGATGGAACTGGCGCTGCGAGCCAGCGAAGCCGTGTTGAGCTTTGATCCGGACGACCCTTATGAAATCCGCGATCGCGGGCTGATCTACGCACAGTTGGAGTGCAACCATATCGCGATTTCCGATCTTAACTATTTTGTTGAACAGTGCCCTGAAGACCCGATCAGTGAAGTGATTAAAATCCAGATCCACGCGATTGAACTGAAGCAGGTTACGCTGCATTAATTAATTCCGAAATAAAGGCGCAAGCATGAAACAGAAAGTAATTAGCATTGGTGACATCAAGGTAGCGAACGACCTGCCGTTTGTGCTGTTTGGCGGTATGAATGTGCTCGAATCACGCGATTTGGCGATGCGTATCTGCGAACACTACGTCAGCGTGACGCAAAAACTGGGCATTCCTTACGTTTTCAAAGCGTCATTTGATAAAGCCAACCGTTCTTCCATCCACTCCTATCGTGGCCCCGGCTTGGAAGAGGGGATGAAAATCTTCCAGGAAATCAAAAGCACCTTCGGTGTGAAAGTGATCACCGATGTGCACGAAGTTGCGCAGGCGAAGCCGGTTGCTGAAGTGGTTGATGTGATTCAGTTACCTGCCTTCCTGGCGCGCCAAACCGATTTGGTTGAAGCCATGGCAAAAACCGGCGCGGTGATTAACGTCAAAAAACCCCAGTTCGTCAGCCCGGGCCAGATGGGCAATATCGTCGATAAGTTTAAAGAAGGCGGTAACGATCAGGTGATCCTGTGCGATCGTGGCAGCAACTTTGGTTACGACAATCTGGTGGTCGACATGCTGGGCATCAACGTGATGAAGAACGTGACCGGTGGCCACCCGGTGATCTTCGATGTGACCCACGCGTTGCAAACCCGCGATCCGTTCGGTGCCGCTTCCGGCGGCCGCCGTGCGCAGGTGACCGAACTGGCGCGTGCCGGCATGGCGGTCGGTTTGGCGGGGCTGTTTATTGAAGCTCACCCAGAGCCGAACAGCGCCAAGTGTGATGGCCCGTCTGCGTTACCGCTGGATAAGCTGGAACCGTTCCTGATGCAGATGAAAGCCATCGACGATCTGGTGAAAAGTTTCCCAGAGCTGGATACCAGCAACTAAGTTGATGGTTGTCGCGCAAGAAAATAAGCCCGACGATGAGTCGGGCTCAGACTACTGACAAAGCCCGTTATTAGGGGGAGCGTGCCGAAGGGGTCGTAGCGGCGTAAGCCGCCGGAGTGCCCCTCGGTGCGCTAGACCCGGGTATCTCGGGTTCAAAAACCACTTTGTCATCAACCTCAGCCCGACGAAATGCCGGGCTTTTCTATTTAGTGAGTACCGAGCGCCGCCAGCGCTTCCGGCAGCGTGGGGTAGAAATGCAATTTCCCTTCAATGGGCTGCATGCGGGCGCGTGCTAATGTTTTCAGCGGCTGGAACGGAATATCGGTGATCGCCAACTGTTTACCGGTGGGCAGAGTATCAATATAGCGTTGCAGCGCGTGCAAACCGCCAGCATCCAGCACTGGCACCGCATCCCACTGCAACACGATGGTGTGATAGCTCTCGCTGCGTAGCAGCAATTCGCTGAAGATACGTTCGGCGGCGGCGAAGAATAGCGGGCCGTTGACGCGCATCACCAGAATGCCATTTTCTGCACTCAACTCACTCAAACGCGTCATGCGCGCAATGCGCCGCATAAACAACAGCGAAGCCAGCACAATACCGACGGTAATGGCGATCACCATATCGAACAGCACCGTCAGTGACATACACAGCATCATCACCAGAATGTCGTCTTTCGGTGCCCGGCGTAGCAGGTAAACCACTTTGTGCGCTTCACTCATATTCCACGCGACCATCAGCAGCAGCGCAGCCATCGCGGCAAGCGGCAGATAAGACAACCAAGGGGCGAGCACCAGCAACGCCAGCAGTACCAGCAACGAATGAATGATGGCAGAGATCGGCGATGTCGCCCCAGCACGCACGTTGGCGGCAGAGCGGGCAATGGCTGCCGTGGCGGTAATGCCGCCAAAGAACGGCGCGATAATGTTGCCCGCCCCCTGACCAATCAGCTCGGTATTGGAGTGGTGTTTTTTACCGGTCATGCCATCCAGCACCACGGCGCATAACAGCGACTCGATGGCACCGAGCATCGCCATGGAGAACGCTGCGGGCAGTAGAGCAGAGAGCAGATGCCAACTCAGCTCTATTTGTTTGCCACCGCTGGCAGGGAGATCCCAAGGTAATACCAACTGCGGAAGAATCGGCGGGATCCCTTGCCCTTGGCTACCATCAGCCAGTTGGAAGCTGAAACGGGAACCAATGGTGGCGACTTGGTGGTCAAACAGAGCCAGGATTGCCATCAGCGCGGTCCCCGCCAGCAGTGCGGGCAGGTGGCCGGGCACCCGCAACCCCAGTCTTGGCCAGAGGATCAAGATCAACAAGGTGACAACGCCAATCAGCGTATCGCCGAAATCGAAGCTGGGCAGCGCGTGTAGCAGTGCGTACACCTTGCCGACGTAAGTTTCCGGCATTTCCGCCACAGCCAAGCCAAAAAAGTCTTTCACCTGCATGGTGGCAATGGTGATGGCGATCCCGGAGGTGAAACCGAGCGTGACCGACAGTGGGATATATTCAATCAGCCGGCCAAGGCGCGCCAACCCCATCAGCAGCAGGAACAGGCCAGACATCATGGTGGCAATCAACAGGCCAGAAAGCCCGAACTGCTGCGAAACGGGGTATAAAATGACGACAAAAGCGGCGGTAGGGCCGGAGACGCTATAACGTGAACCACCGCCGACGGCAATCACGATCCCGGCAATCGCCGAAGTGTAAAGCCCGTACTGTGGCGGAACACCGCTGGCAATCGCCAGCGCCATCGCCAGCGGAATGGCGATAATACCGACGGTTACCCCGGCAATGGCATCTTTCAGTAAACGTTGAAGTGAGTAGGGTTCTCGCCAGCAGGCATCAATCAGCGCACTAAAGGGACGAATGCCGTTAATTTCGTGAGTTTTCATCTAAGTTGCAAACCAAATCTAGAAAAGAGAAAGGAATGGCGGGCCAGATGAGGTCCGTCTCGAATAACTGAGAGATATCATACTCCTTTCTGTGGAGGGATACTTAGACCTGTATCAATGCGCCATAATTGCGGTAATGGGCAACCCGCTCAGACCGGGGGTTACCGGCCTGAGTTGATAGGATAAGTGAGGTTTTTAGCGCTTAGTGCATCGCTGGCAGGGATAAGCCGAGAAACTGCGCCAGAGTGTCTACCAGCAGATTATGATCTTCGTGCTGCGGTGAGCCGGAGAGGGCGATCGTACCGATGCAGCCAACACCGGCCAACCGGATCGGGAATGCGCCGCCATGGGCCGCATAGTCACGAACACTGAGGCCATAGCGTTCCTCCAGCGTGACCTGGCGCTGTTGCAGGCGCAGGCCAACGGCATAGGAACTTTTATGGAAGTGGTTAACCACATTGCGTTTGCGGCGCACCCAGTCGGCATTATCCGGCGTGGTGCCTTGCATGGCGTAATAAAACAGCGTTTGCCCGGCAAGTTGGATCTCAATAGCGATAGCCAGATGGTGCTGTTCGGCTGCCGCTTTCAGTGCCATCCCTAATTCCCACGTGGCAGCGTGATCGAAATGATGAAAGGTCAATGCCGTTTCCTGCATGGCTAACGCGTGTAAATCGTCTTCAATACTCATGACATTTCCCCTTAGCGAGATTAATAACAGCCTAGCCTGATCTGAGGGATTGTTATATACCCAAAATAATTCGAGTTGCTTGTAGGCGGCCACTGAGTGAAGCCCTAGGAGCATAGATAACTATGTGACTAGGGTGAACGACAAATCTGCTTGGCAGATTTGAACACCGCTTGCGGTGGCCCAGCATGGGCCGAGTCACGCAGCCAACACCCAAGCGACTTGAAGTATGACGGGTATAGACAGCCGTACCATAACTTAGCACCGCTGAGCTATTATTATCCTGAGCATGATGTCAGTGACCGGAGTGGGTGAGGCAAGGATCTGTTGATACGAATCACCCTGCTGAATCTCTGGGGGGTATGCTGAATGTTTATGACCTATATCGCGTCAATTTCCTCTTTCTATAGTGATGTTTGTATCACCTATGCCACCTTGTCGCTGAGCTACTTTGCCCTGAGCAAGAATGCACCGTTTTCTTACCAGTCTGAGTGGTGGAAACGCATACTGTTTGGGTTAATTGCCGGTTTGGCGGTACTTTATCTTAATCAGCAGCGGCTCCAGCTTGCTGCTGGTGTTTATTATAGTTTTGGCATGATCCCGATGATTCTTGCCATCTTTTTTGGCGGCGGTGTGAGTGGGTTGGCATGCTTTCTGGTCAGCTTCATTTCTACCGGCGGTTTTACGCTCGATAATCTGTTTATTGCTTCGGTGATCTTGCCCCTGTTGTTCTCTGCCGCATGGCGAAAAAAATCGCATCGGATTTTTTATCTCACCATCGGCATGATTGCGCTATATCGCATTGCCGTGGTCAGCACGCAAACCCATTTCCGCGAAATATGGTCAGATATTCTGCTTTATCAGGCGGCTTCAGCGCTCTGCCTAGCCATTTGTTACCATGCCTTGACGTTTAAAGAACGCCATATCCAGGCGTTCTTTTCAATGCGTAATAAAGCGACCATAGATAGCCTTACTCGCATTAATAACCGTGCCAGCATCGACCAAAAAATGATGATGCTACAGACGCAGCACCAACCTTGTGGCTTGATGATGCTGGATTTGGATAACTTTAAGAAGGTGAATGATACCTACGGCCATCTGGCGGGGGACCAGGTATTGAGCGGCATTGGTCGTATTCTGCAAGACAGTGTCCGCAACGAGGATTTCGTTGGGCGCTATGGCGGTGAAGAGTTTATCGTTATCACTTCCAGCTATGAACCGTTGCAGGTTAATGCAGTGGCGGAGCGTATTCGCAGCAAGGTTGACAATGCCTGCTTCAAAACAGCCGAGGGTAAGGAGATCCACCTGACTATTTCTATTGGTACGTCGCTGTTTTTGCCTGGCACGACGATTGAAAAAGCCATAGAAATGGCCGACGAAGCACTATACGCCGCCAAGCGTGGCGGCAAGAATCGTGTGATGAGTAGCAGGTTAACGTCGTTGGCCGCGGTGAACGGTAGTTTAAGGCAGTGACGGGGGGATGCTTTATGCCGCTTGGTGAGATGTATTCGTTCATGCTGCTACTACAGCCTTAAAAATTACAGGTATAATCCCACACATTATTCAACGGGTTTAGAAACGAAGATGACAAAACTTACCTTGCAAGAACAGATGCTGAAAGCTGGATTAGTGAGCAGCAAGAAAATGGCCAAAGTCCAAAGAACGGCTAAAAAATCACGGGTTCAGGCTCGTGAGGCAAAAGAGGCCGTGGAAGAAAATAAAAAAGCACAGCTTGAGCGTGATAAACAGCTCAATGAGCAACAAAAGCAAGCTGCTTTATCTAAAGAATATAAAGCTCAGGTGAAGCAGCTTATTGAAATGAACAGAGTTGTCATTTCAAGGGGGGATATTGATTTTAACTTCACCGATAATAATTTAATTAAAAAAATCGTTGTCGATAAGCCTACTCAAGCTCAGCTGATTAGTGGCCGTCTCGCCATTGCTCGTTTGGTTGTTGATAACAGTGGCATGAACCAATATGCCATCATCCCCGCGAGCGTCGCCGATAAAATTGCACAGCGAGATGCGAACAGTATTGTATTAAATAGTGCGCTTAGTCAGGAAGAGCAAGATGAAGAAGATCCGTATGCCGACTTTAAAGTGCCTGATGATTTGATGTGGTAACAAATGCTTTCAGATGCCCGATTTTACGATCAAAGGCATCTGATTAAGCGTTTGCGTATGCACTTTGGCACCACGCCGGGCACCTGCACGGCGGTATTATTGATGTTTGCGCTTTCAGAATAGGCTGGGATTACGTGCTCTGATTTGTTCTCCGCTGATGGGATGAACAAAATGCAGCTCACTGGCGTGCAGCATCAGCCGCGGCATCTGTTCGGTGCCTGGCAACAGCCGACCGCCATACAGATCACAGCCCAAAATAGGGTGGCCCAACTGCTGACAGTGAATGCGGAGTTGGTGGGTGCGCCCGGTTTCTGGGGTTAGCTGTACCCGCGTCAACGGCAGTAACGCTCCATCTTCCAACTCACGGTAAAAGCGCTCCACCACCCGATAGCCGGAGCGAGCGGGCTTGCCGTGGATTGCGCAAATCGACATCAGCGGGAACAGCGCCGGGTCTTTGGCAATTGCTGCATCTTTCACGCCTTCGTTGTCGCCCAGATGCCCGCAGAGCAGTGCGCTGTAAACTTTGGTCACAGTGCGTTGGCTGAACTGTTGGCAGAGGGCGGCATTGATAGCCTTATTGCGGGCAATCACCATCAGCCCGGAAGTACCAAAATCCAGGCGATGGACCAGAGTGCAGCCGGGGAATATCTGTACCAGCCGATGATGCACCGAATCCAGATTTTGCGGGTTTTTCCCCGAAAGGCTGAGCAACCCGGCGGGTTTATTGATAAGTACCAGGTGATCGTCCTGATAGAGCGTTTCTATCTCGTCATGGCACGGCGGGGCAATAAAGGTATCGAAAATCGTAGACATCAGGCTGCCCGGATAAAGAGTGGGGGCGGATGATAACGAATTTTCAGCCATCGGGTGCTATTTTCTTCTGATATCAGGTTATGGATGCAGCAAAATGTCCGTTGCTCGCTTATGGCTGTTTGGTGATGCTGTTGTGGGTGGCTTTGTGCCAGTAGTGGACTTTATCTCTCCGGGTCCACCCGACTATCCATCAAGATATACTGCGCCGCTTTACGCGCGTATTGATCAATCAAAGGAACTAGCCGAGTGAAATGCTCACTGGCACAATGTGCATCGAGTGCTGCCCGGTCAGTCCACTCTTCAATAAAAATAAAATGCCCCGGATCCTTTTCATCTCGGTACAAATCATAAGCAATGCACAGGGGCTCTTTCTTCGTTGCCGCGATGAGTTCCCGGTAGAAAGGGAGAACGGTGTCGACGCACTCGGGTTTGATAAAATCTTCAGCGATGACCTTTAGCATGCGAACTCCTTCATTAAAAATGGTACAAGGTTTTCTAGGGGTAATGCCAGCCTGAAGGGCTGTTCA